>CANEZP010000005.1 GCA_947444305.1 Pseudobdellovibrionaceae bacterium
AACGAGCGTGTTCGATCGCGAAATCGCCGCGGTCAATTTACGCAAAGCTTGCGACATCAAACGAGCTTGTAAGCCCATGTGGCTGTCGCCCATTTCACCTTCGATTTCCGCACGCGGGGTTAAGGCCGCAACGGAATCGACGACCAAAACGTCAACCGCGCCGGAACGAACCAAGGTCTCGACGATTTCGAGAGCTTGTTCACCCGTGTCGGGTTGCGAGATCAACATCTCGTCAACTTTAACGCCGAGTTTGCGAGCGTACGAAACGTCGAGCGCGTGCTCGGCATCGACGTACGCGACACTGCCGCCGGCCTTTTGGGCTTGGGCCACGGTGCTGAGCGCGAGGGTCGTTTTACCCGAACTTTCGGGACCGTAAATTTCGATGATGCGTCCACGCGGTAAACCGCCGATGCCGAGAGCGATGTCTAAGCTCAGGGCGCCGGTTGAATAAACCGGTACGCTTTCGTAAAGGGACTTGTCGCCACCGAGCTTCATGATCGAACCTTTACCGAATTGTTTTTCGATAGAGGCGATCGCGAGTTCGAGCGCTTTACCTTTTTCGCCCGACGATGCGTTTTTGTCGCCCGTCTGCTTGCCGCCCGATTCTTTGTCGCGCGAGCTGATGTTGATTCCCATTTTTCTCTCCTGTAATCGGCCGGCCTATCCCGAGGACGCCCGATATGAATTACCCAGCACTATCCCAAACTTTGATACACAATTTCTATCGAGAAACTGCGCAAGAATCAGCTGTTATCTCATCGTAGATAGCAGAAAATCTAAAGCAAAAAGAGCGGCTTGTCGCTGGATGTCTTGGCGGCCGCCGCCGGCCGGAAACACTTGCCAGCAGGACTCTTCAACACCCGGGCCACTCACGGCGAAGCACACCGTACCCACCGGTTTCAGCGCGGATCCGCCGCTCGGACCGGCGATTCCGGTGATGCTCACACACCATGTGGAACCTAAAGTTTCGCGCCCACCCTTGGCCATCGCTTGCGCCACGGGAAGACTGACTTCGCCGTTCGCCAAAATCAAAGAAAGAGGTACATTCAGCACCGTCTCTTTGACCTTGCGCGCATAACTCACTACGGCACCGGCGAAGATCGCCGACGCTCCCGGCCGCGCACAAATCAGCGAAGACAACAGACCGCCGGTGCAGCTTTCGGCCAAACCGATCGTCCATCCGCGTTGTTTGCAAAGGGCTTCGAGCCGCTCGAGCTGTTCGTTCAAGGCCGGTGATTCCGCCGGCGATGTCATACGATCCACATCTCGATCAGCTTGTAATGAAGTATGAGTTGCATCGCGATGCTGGCAAGTATGCCGGCGACTAAATCATCGGCCATCGCGCCGAAGCCTCCAGGCACTTCGGCATCGACCCAAGAAATGGGCCACGGTTTCAGAATATCGAGTAAGCGGAATAAAACAAAACCCGCGAGCAGGTAAGGCCACGTGAACGGCACCCAAGTCATGGTCACTAAAAAGCCGGCGACTTCATCTAAGACAAATTCACAAGGATCGTGCTCGGTCGCGAGTTCATTCTCGTACATTTGCGCGATGAAGAGTGAAACCATCACGAACGCGGCGGTTGCGTACATGTACTGCATCTCGCCCAAGGAATGAAAATACCATACGAGCGGTATCGCACCGATCGTCCCCCAAGTTCCGGGAGCGTACGGAATCAGACCTAGACCGAACCAAGTACCGAGAGCTTTGACTGAGAAAATGTAGCGCGAATTCATTGGCCCATCAGTTACCATATCGCACCGTCGATGGGAAAGCCGCGACGCCCACCGGACCTAAGCCCGGCCCAGGTTTAGATCAACGTGAATTCTGCCGATAATTTTAAGCATGCAACTTGAAGAATTACTACGCGCCTCATTGCAAAAAGGGGCCACCGACGTACACCTCAAAGCCGGAGTAATCCCGGTCATCCGCCGTCACGGTGCACTCCGCCCTTTGCAACCGAACGCCGCCGTCGTCACCGCCGAGCAAATTGAATTTATGGCGATGGGTCTACTCAACGAAAAGCAGCGCGCTCACTTCGACGAGTTTTCGGAAATCGATATCGGTTACGGCATCAGCGGTCTGGGCCGCTTTCGTGTGAGCATCTTCCGCCAGCGCGGCACGATCCGCATGGTCGTACGTAACATTCCTTTCAAAGTGCCATCGATGGAAGAGCTCAATCTACCGAAAGTCGTTGAGCAAATCGCGCAGATCGAGCGTGGCTTGGTGTTGATCACCGGCGTGGCCGGCAGCGGTAAGTCATCGACCCTAGCCGCCATCATCGACGACATCAACAAGCGCGAAAATAAACACATCCTCACGATCGAAGATCCGATTGAATATTTGATCCGCGATCGCAAAAGCTTAATCACCCAGCGCGAAATCGGCGTGGATTCCATGTCGTTTGCCCGGGCGTTGCGCGCGGGCCTTCGCCAAGATCCTGACGTCATTCTGATCGGTGAGATGCGCGATAAAGAAACGATCGAAACCGCCATCCTCGCCGCCGAGACCGGGCACTTGGTCCTCTCGACCTTGCACACGCTCGACGCGGTCGAAACGATCAACCGGATTTTAGCGACCTTCGATGCGACCCAACAGGCGCAAATCCGTTTGCAATTGGCGGCGACTCTGAAGGCCGTGGTCTCGCAGCGCTTGTGTAAACGAAAAGACGGTAGCGGCCTTGTCCCGACCGTGGAAGTTTTGATTAACAATTCACGCGTGCGTGACTTGATCGAAGACTCGACCCAGACCCAGCACATCCAGCAATCGATCGAAGAAGGCAGCGCCGCCTGGGGCATGCAATCGTTCGATCAAAGTTTGATGGAGCTTTTGAACAAAGATTTGATCTCGTACGAAGAAGCACTCCTGCACAGCGCCAGCCCCGAAAACTTCCGTATCAAGTTCGAAGGCTTCACCGCCATGGACGGAAAAAAATGGTCCCAGGGTGGCTTGTATGATAAAAAAGTGGGCGACAAGTGGGAGAGCGTGACCGAGATCGAAATCGTCATGCCGACCGAAATCAAGCCGACCACGATGAGTGAAGATGAAAAGGAATTCGAGAAAAAAGTCGCCCGCGTCGTCGCCAACAGCGGCCGCAAAAAGTGAGCTGATTTCCGAAGTGGAAGAGAATTCTTCCACGCTGATCGCCCCCGCCCTTAAATCGCTGACCCGCTTTCTCACCGTTCGGGACCACTCCCATTACGAATTACGCACGAAATTAGCCCGCAACTACCCTCCCGAGGTGATCGAAAAGGTCATGATCGAGGCAGACCGCCGTGGTTGGCTCGCCCCCGAGACCGAAATTGCCGAGCGCCTTGCTTTGGCCCTCGCCAGGAGGCATAAAAGTCATATGTACATCGTTGGTCTATTTAAAATACCGTGGTTTTGAAGACCCGGTCATCAAGCAGGTGTTGGATGAAGAGCGAGATTGTTAGACAAACATTTCTGGATTATTTCGAAAAAAAGGGCCACCGTAAGGTCGCCTCTTCCCGCCTGATACCGGAAGGTGATCCCACACTGTTGTTCACCAACGCGGGCATGAACCAGTTTAAAAACGTGTTCACCGGCCTCGAACAGCGCGACTACACCAGGGCGACTTCATCGCAGAAGTGCGTGCGCGCCGGCGGTAAACACAACGATCTGGAAAACGTCGGCCACACCGCCCGTCACCACACTTTGTTCGAAATGCTCGGCAATTTTTCTTTCGGCGATTACTTTAAAAAAGACGCCATCCATTTTGCTTGGGAATTGATCACCAAAGATTTCGGCATCGATAAAGACAAACTCTACGTCACCGTTTTCTTGGACGACGACGAAGCCGCCGACATTTGGCACAAACAAGAAGGCGTGCCCCGCGACCGCATCTACCGCCTCGGTGAGAAAGACAACTTCTGGCGCATGGGCGACGCCGGCCCGTGCGGCCCCTGTTCGGAAATATTTTACGATCTAGGACCCGACGTCCCGGGTGATCCCGCCTTGAACGTCATGACCGGCGACGGCGACCGCTTCATGGAATTCTGGAATTTGGTTTTCATGCAGTTCGAAGAAGACGGCAAAGGCGGCCGCGTGAAACTGCCGAAGCCTTCCGTCGACACGGGCATGGGCCTCGAGCGCTTGACCACGATCATGCAAGGTAAAATCTCAAACTACGATACCGACTTGTTCCAAGATTTGATCAACGTCGCTTGCAAAAAAGCCGGCGTCTCGTACGCACAATCGACCAAGGGCATGAAAGGTGCGGAGCTTGCCGCTCAGGAAAAAACGAACGTCGCCTTGCGCGTACTGGCCGATCACGCGCGCGCTTCGGCCTTCCTGATCACCGACGGGGTCATGCCGTCGAACGAGGGCCGCGGTTACGTCCTCCGCCGCATCATGCGCCGGGGCATTCGCTACGGCCGCCAATTGTCGGAAGATCAATCTTTGTTGCCCACGATCGTCGACGCCGTCATCAACAAGATGGGCGGATACTTCACCGAATTGAACCAGCAAAAATCTTTTATCGAGCGCACCGTCGTCGACGAAGAAAAACGCTTTCTCGCGACGCTTGATCAAGGCACGAGCGTGCTCGGTCACGAACTCGATAAATTAAAAGACGGCGGCACGCTGGGCGGCGAAGTCGCGTTCAAGCTCTACGATACGTTCGGTTTCCCAGCGGATCTCACGCGCATCATCGCCGAAGAGCGCGGCTTCCACGTCGACGAACTCGGCTTCGAAAAACACCTCAAAGCTTCGAAAGAAAAAGCCAAAGCTTCTTGGAAGGGCAAAGCCATGAGCGGAGACCAAGCGCACTTGGTTACGTTCTCGCAAAGCGCGGCTAAAAAAGGTGTGACCGAATTCATCGGCTACGACACGACCCAAGAATCAAACGCGAAGGTCACAGCGCTCAGCGACGGCAGCAAAGAATGCGAAAAATTATCCGAGGGCGCGACGGGCCTCATCGTTTGCAACAAAACTTGCTTTTACGCCGAAGGCGGCGGGCAAGTCGGTGACCGCGGCGTGATCCGCTCGGCTTCCGGCGAGGCCGAGGTGCTCGAGACGACGAAACAAAACAACGTGTTCATGCATCAGGTGAAAGTCACCGACGGCGTGATCAACGTGGGCGACGTCGTGCAACTCGTGGTGAACGAATCCGAACGCCGCGCGACCGCGAACAATCACTCGGCCACGCACTTGATGCACGCGGCTTTACGCATGGTTTTGGGCAATCACGTGCAACAGGCCGGCTCGCTGGTCGAGCCCGATCGTCTGCGCTTCGACTTCACCCACAACCAACCTTTGACCCAGACCGAGATTGAACGCATTGAAGACATCGTCAACGGCGAGATCGCGAAGAGCGTGCAAGTCCAAGGCGAAACGATGTCGCACAAAGATGCGATCGGCAAAGGCGCTTTAGCTTTGTTCGGCGAGAAATACGGCGACGAAGTGCGGGTCATCCAAATGGGCGGCTTCTCGATGGAACTTTGCGGCGGCACGCACGTCACCAACACCTCGCAAATTCGTTTGTTCAAGATCGTATCCGAAGGCGGAGTTTCGAGCGGCGTGCGCCGGATCGAAGCCATCACCGGCGACATGGCCACGACGTACTTGCAAACGCTCGCGCGCGAATCTTTGCAAGCCCGCGCGTTGACCGGCATGAACGTAAGCTGGACAAAGTACCTCGAACCCGAGGCAACGAAACTCTCCTCTTGGGTTGAACAAGCGCAAGAGACCTCACGCCAACTCGCGCGCGAAGTGCAGAACTTGAAAAGCAAAAACGTGAATCTGGATGACCTCGTCGGCACGGCGACTCCGTTTACCTCGAACGGCATCGACGGACGCTTCGTCTTCGGCGATATTCCGATGGACGACCGCAAAGTTTTAAGCGAGTTGTCCGATCGTTTGCAGGATAAGTTGAAAGACGCGGTGATCGTGCTCGTCGGCCAGGGCGAAAATTCGCACCCGGTGATTGTCTCGGTCTCAAAATCCTTAGCGGGCAAACTCAACGCCGGCAAAATCTTGAACGAAGTAGCGACCACCCTCGGTGGCAAAGGCGGCGGCCGGCCCGACTTCGCGCAAGGCGCGGTCCCCGACCGTTCCTCGTTGGATAAAGCCAAAGACAAAGCTTTGTTGATGGTCCGCCCGAACTAATCTTTGGGGCACGCCGATTGCTCAGTACACCGGTGGCGCAGGCTTATCGCTTCTTGATGAAGCCGGGCCTGCCGGCCGGTGCCGAATCACGGCCCGGCGTGAAATTTAACCAAGGATTACCGATGATGCGCTTTCTCCTACTTTGTTCTCTCTGCTTGGCCGTCGGCGCGTGTGATTCTCAAAAACCCAACCTGATGAGGCAACCGCCCCCTCCCCCGCCGGAAGCTCCCCTTAAAGATTTGAACGTACAGAATTACGAAATTTCCGGTGGCCAACGCCTACGCGTGATCGATGCCGACGGAAAAGTGATTATCGAGGGTGAGCCGATACCTAACGGCGCCCGCATTTATCGTTCGCGCGGCTTCGTCGCTTACACCTACGAAAAACAAGGAACGCGGCTTAAGACGTTTAACTACCAAGGGCGCGATCTTCATACCGACGCCGACCTATTGACCGGTAATTACCGTATCTACATTTCCGATCACCTACTGGCCGTATACAACGAGAAATCCGACGGCAACCGCCTCAGCACGATCAATAAGGACGGCAAAACAATTCCCACCGCCTCCGACCTTCTGAACAACGAATCAAAGATTTTCATTTCCGAGAACATCATCGCCTACACCGCGCAAAGCCACTCGCAAGGCAAACTCCTTTCTAAAGAGGGCAACGCCGCGACTTACGAGGCCATCCCCACGGGTTTGCGCTTGCATGCTTTTAATCGCTATGGAGATGATCTTAACGTGACCTCTAATCTCTTGGACTCTCACTCCCACTTTTTCGTTACGGGAAAAATCGTCGCCTACACCTCCATGACGTCCACCCAGGGACAACTGCTTAAGGAGGAAGGCAACGTCAAAACGTACGCGGCCATTCCCACGGGCCGCCGCTTGTTCGCGAAGAGCTACCTCGGCGTCCCGCTCGCCGTGAGTTCTGAACCGCTAAACGACGACACGAAGATCACGGTTGAAGACAGCTTCATCCTCATCAACAAACCCGGCCGCCGCGATGCCGTTTATTTAATCGACGGCAGCGTCCGCTAACGAAAATCGCGGAGCGGATCTTTTTTGTCGACGTAGGTTTCCCAGTTTTCGACGATCCACGGAATATCCAAATTGATTACCGGGGCGAACCACACGCCCCGGATCGGTCCCAGTTTCCATTCTAATTGCGATTCGGTGAACCCGCGCTGAAAGGTCAAAACGTTGCCCACGATGCGGCTCGTTTGCTCATCGAGTTCGCGGTGCGCGAGTTGTCCCGTGATAAAGAAATTAAAACTCAAATCCGCTTTTTGATTTTCACGGAAACCCATGCGCGAGATCGCGCTTAATCCGCAGACCTTATTAATCAACGCCAAAACGTAAACGCGCAGATAAGGATTCGCGCCTTCGACCCGCGTGCGCTTGAACGCGCATTGCGAATCACCGGTGAAGGTGATGCGCGCGTTGATCACGCCCTTGTGTCCGTGCCGGGCGAGTACGCTTGGATAAAACAACATCTGCTCAATCTCTTCGCGCAGACGATCGAAGTGCCCGAGGTGTTCCGCGTACTGGGCCATGTCGGCGCCGTGCGCGCCCCAAGCTTCTTCGGGCCACTCGCCGCTGCCCTTCGCTTCGGCGTACGCTTTCTCAAAATAGGCGTCCCCTTTAGGTTGGAACAAACCTTCGCCGCTCGGCACGAAACGGCTCAGGCCTGAACCTTTCGCGGAGTGGCCCCGGGCGCGCCCGCGCGTTGCGGGTTTTTTCCGTGAAGATTTATTTGTTTTAGTTTCGGCCGATTCCGGCCCAGGGGGAGGTTCCCGATATTCAACTTCGATATCGACGTGCTCAATGGGCGCGTCGGACTCCTGCCCGAAAAGCCAATACACCACCAAAGCATGTACGCTCAACGAGACGAGCAGAGAGCGAAAAGGAACCACGTGACAAAATTATCACGTGGCCAGAACTTTTTAATGAAAACGGCATGAGGTCTTCTTCATACGCGAGTGAGAATTATTTCCGGCGAACGCGCGTTTCCGTTTTGCTTTCTGATTGATTTTCTTTTTTGGTGGTGACACCAGACTCGGCCGTGAGCTCATCACGTACGGGAGTAAAGCCTTTAAAACCTGAGCTGAGAGTTTTGGCCGGCTTCACCGTTTTCGGTGTGGCTTCGTTCTTCGCTACGGTCTTTGCGCGCGCGGCTTCTTCCGAAGAATCGCGGACCGGGGTGAACCCCCAGTTGTTCGCGATCGTTGGCTTTTTCGCGAGCTTTTCGGCTTGGTCAGTCTTGCCCGGCGCGGTTTTGCTAGGAACCGCGGAGGCGTAGGAACCGATCAAACTGAAACAAAGTACCGTTTTTGAAAATGAACTCTTCATGCGTTGCTCTTCCTAAAATTTGTACGTGACGTTCGCCGTTAAGACGTTGCCTTCACGTTCAACCTTTCCGAGATTATTATTGATTTTATTTTCATTCTTAGAAATATCGTAACGTAAGAAAGCCTCAAGGAACGCGACCCGGTAACCGGCCTCGAGGGACGGTTCGATCTCCGTACCTTTCGACTCCACGCCATTGGTTTTTACTTTCAACCAGTTGTAGGCCGCTTGGGGCCCGACGTAGAAGTCGTAGAATTTGTAGTCGACACCGGCTTTCAAACCATAACCGCTGACGCTGAGAGCCCCGTCCAAGCGCGTGAAAGTCAGTGCACCGTTGTATTGAAGGTCTCCGGCGTTGATCAGGCTTTGGAGCAAAGCAACGTACGTTTGAGCGCTGTCTTTGTTCGAAAAGAGCATGATCAATTCGGCCGCGGCGTCAGGATTTGCGCGGTCTCCGTAGACCTGACCCAGACCGAGCATGTAGCGGTCGCGCAAGTCTTCTTTTGTGCCTTTGGTCTTCATGCGGCTGTTCGTATATCCCGCGCCCAAATACATCTGGTTGGGCAATCGATAACCGGCGCCCAAAGATCCTTCGAAATTGGTCTGGTCGGTCTTCGTTCCGTTTGCGGAAGTGAGATCATTCTTCGCAGATTCTAAGATCAAAGCGAAAGCGACCGGCGCCTCTGTTAGCTCGTAACCGAGACCGAGGTGATATTCCATTCCCTCCTCTTTGGTTTTTGAGCCCGAGGGCAAAGCTTTGTTTTCTTCTTTCGAGCTGACGATCGCCGCTTCGACATTCAGGTTCACCGGCGTGCGGTAGTAAAGATGAGGACGCAGTCTCATTTCCTCTTCATCCGAAAATTTTGCTCCGCTGTTTTTCGCGTCGGTATTTTCGATTGAATGGGTCAAACCGACTTCCTTACGATCGCTCCAACCGACGGCCGAGTAGGAATTAAGGAAGCGGCGGTTGCGATAGTAATTCGGAATGACGTAGTTGTTCGCGAAGGCTTCGCCCGCGCAGAGCAAGATTACAGACAAAGCAATGATACGTAAAATCATGGTTGAACTCCCCTAGGTTAGAGGAATTTTTTAGCCCGCTTGACGGCGGAAAACAAACGTTAATGCTCTTTTGGAGCGTGGGTCGGAGCGGCGGGCGTCGCGGCCGGCGCAACCGCGGGGGCGTGAGCTTGATCGGGATCAAAAGTTTTTTTGAGCGAACCCAATTGCCAATCGATCTTGCCCGCCTTCGTGATTTGCGCGGAGTGTTTTTCCCAGCGGTCGTAGAGGTAAACGGGCTTTTCATTCTTCGTCGGATCTTCGGCGGGTTTCAAACGGCGGCGACGGACCACGCCCTGCGCGATCGTGTTGAGCGCCCCTTTGCGCGCGTCGGTTACGTACCAACGTAACGATTGAACCTGCGCTTGCCCGGTGCCCACATCCCACAGCCAGAATTGAAGCATCGGCAATCCGTGCTGATAATCGAACGTGATCTTTTCCCACACGATGCCCTCGCCGGTGAGGGGCATGGCGTCGACGGTGTGCCAGGTGCCGTCATCGCGGGCGATCGTCGCGGCAAGCAAACGAATTTTATATGTTCCCGAACCAAGCCGGCAGTCTTGACCCCGCAGTTCCCGTTCGGAACAGGTGAGCTTGGCGGGTGCGGCAAAAGACGTTGGAATAAGCAGCGTAAAGAGTATGGCCAGCATGGGGATAGTCTAATCACATTTGAGCATTCAAACAAGGCGTGCTAACCCTTTCTCACCGATGATAACTGACTTGGATATCGAAAAGCCCAAACGCCGATTGCTCGAATGGTACGCCGATAACAAACGGGCGCTACCGTGGCGCGCGAACCGGGATCCTTATTGCATTTGGATTTCCGAGACGATGCTGCAGCAGACGACGACGACGGCGGTCATTCCTTATTTCGAAAAATTCATCGCGCGCTTCCCGACGCTTGAAGCGCTCGCCACCGCCGAACAAGAATCCGTGCTCGAAATGTGGGCGGGGCTTGGTTATTACAGCCGCGCACGCAATCTGCATAAATCGGCGAAGGTCTTGCACCAAGCCGGCGGCTTTCCGAAGACCCACGTGGCGTTGATGGAATTTCCCGGCTTCGGTCCCTACACCGCCCGTGCCGTCAGTAGTCTCGCTTTCGACGAAGAGGTGGGCGTGGTCGACGGCAACGTGATTCGCGTGCTTTCCCGCTTCTACGGACGTGACTGGGATTGGTGGCAAAACAAAGCGCGCGTTGAGATTCAAACTCTCGTCGACCAGTGGGTCGCCGGCGTCCCCAGTTACGAGATGAACCAAGCGTTGATGGAACTCGGCCGCACGGTCTGCACGCCGAAGATTGCGACCTGCATGATGTGCCCGCTGCGTTTGGATTGCACCGCGCTTAAAGAGAATTTAATTTTCTCGCTTCCCAAACCTAAACCCAGGCGCGCACGCGAAATCTGGATTTGGGAACCGCAGATTCACCGCCTAGGTGAAAAACTCATGCTGACGAAGAACACGACCATCCCTTTCGCTAAGGGCCATTGGGTTTTGCCGGGCCAGGCTAAAAAAGTTCAAGCGAAGCCCGGGCAGTTTGATTACAAGCACACGATCACGCATCATGATATCTACGTAACGGTGCGGGCGACGGCGCCGGTTGAGCCCGCCGCCGATGCCAACACCGACACCGAAGAAAATCTCTGGGTCGAGTCTAAGGAGATTCGTAAATATGCTCCGACATCTTTGGTCCAAAAAGCTTTGGCGGCCGTCCTTGGCGGCGGCGCTTCTCGTAAGCGCCTGTAAGCACCGCTCACAAACTAAAGACGTCAGCAAAATTCCCGAAGTCAGTTACACGACCGAGACCGTTCTGGTCGGCGACGGCAACAGTTCACAACCCTCATTCAGCGCGGAGGGTGACCGCCTACTTTTTGTCAGCGCAAAGCGGCCCGGCCACGTCCAGGCGCAAGCGTACGAAAAAGATCTGCGCACCGGCGGCGAGACGCGCATCACTTTTCAAAACGGCGACGTCGCCCACCCGGTTTACCTCCCGAAAAATGAATTCATCGTCTACGCCAGCTCGACCGATGAACAAAAAGAAAACCCGCCGCTATTGCGACCGCCGGCCCCGGCACCCGCCCTACCGGCCCCGTTCCAAGAAACTTCAGAAGTGTATTTGCATTCGCTTAATGGTTTAGAAATTACGCGATTATCTACGGCACCCGGTTTCGACGGCGAACCCCGACCTAGCGGCGACGGCAAATCTATTTATTGGACACGCGCGCGCGCCGGAAAGTTAGAATCCGTTTCGCTTACTCGCTCTTCGGGGGCATTGCGCGTACTCAGCAAGCTCGGCGTGAATCCCGCCGGCTACGCCGTTTCAGGCGACGGAAAATGGCAGGCGTGGATCGATTGGGATGAGTCTTTCGGCGTCGCTAAACTTAAAATTCAAAACGCAAAGCTCGCGCCGGTCGAAATTCTGCCCGACCTCGTTGTGCCTAAGGCCGACCTCGTTTTTTCTGCCGATTCACAATGGCTGTTCTGGTCACAACTCAATACCGAAACCAGCACTTGGCAAGTGTGGAGTTACCGGCTGGATTCATCTTGCGCGCGCAAGATCAGCGAAAACAAAGACGGCGACCGGCGCCACCCCGCTCTGTCGCCCGACGGTCAGCGCCTTGTATACACGGCCAGTCTTCGTCCGACCAACATTGCGGCGGGCGAAAGCCTCCGGTTACCCTACGTCCAGTCTAGAATCATGCAAGTCGGTTTCGCCCCGCCAAGCGGACCTTGTGCGGGCGCCCCTTAAGGCTTTAATCTGAGGATATATGTTGTTGAAGTGGTGTTTGGTTTTCTTTAGCGTTCACGTATTCGCGGCGCCCATGCCGGGCACGAGTAGTTCCGCGCTCGTCTCCGAAAAGCCGGGACTTTTTTATTCCGACAAAGGATTCCGCATGGATAGCGGCGGCACCGCTTGGATCCAATCCGCGCCGCCGAAAGATATTCCTTCGCTCGTTACGGTCTATAAATCTCCGAATCAACAGCACGGGCAGCAGCCGGCGCTCAGCGTCCGCGTGGATGAATTGCGCAAACAACAATCGCTGAAGAATTACGTGAAGCGCTGGATGCAGGATTACACGCGTTTCGGTTTCGATGTTTTGACCGCGAAGCAAATCAAGATCGGTACGCAATCGGCGTTTCTGCTGGATATCGTCAGCCGTGAAACGAAAAAGCAATTGCGCCAAGTCGTTTTCGTGCGCAACAAGACCGCCGTCACCCTCACCTGCCGCGATCATCGCGACTCGTTCGGGAAAACGGTCGCCGATTGCAATCAAATCGTAAAATCATTCGAGTGGACGGCAGACCGCTAAGCGGTCGCCGGTTACGCGGTTTCCGAAATCATCGTTAGCGTCATTGTTTGGTTATGTAGTTCGCAGGTTGCGCCCGCAACGTAAGGCGAGAGTTCGCCGTAAGAATAAAAACCAACTTGGTGAACGCCCTTCGGCATGATCTTTAGCGTCGCCGCTAATTCATCGCTAGTGCGTTCGCCTAAAACTAGGCGTCGTCCCACGCAGCTGATCGCGAGGGCCAACGTTTCGGGACCCGGGCTCGCGCCGGTCTTGATAAGCCGCGCCGCCTTTGATGAACCTTCGATCAAGCGGTCAAAGTTTGCCGACATAAACTGCGCCATGTAACCCATGGGTACATCACCCGCGAAGACCATGCCTTTTTGTTTTTCGTCGATCGACAAAATCGTTCGCACAATTTTGCGGGTGGCGTTGTCCTTGCTGCGGATCTGCAACGGGAAGAGCAACGCGCTGGCCGGAAGCTCGGCGGCCTTCGGACCTAAATATTCTTTGTATAAATCTAAAGCCGACTTGCCGTCCAATTCATACAGCACGTTATCTAACGAGCGAGTCACTTCGCGCTCGATACCGACGGCGTCCCAGCCGCCTTGCGAACCATGACCAACTTGAAATGATTTGCCGTAGAACGCAACCGCGGTCACGTAGCCGTTCACCGCCCGGCCATTGTGCAAAACCCAAGTTTCTTTAAAACGAAATCCATCGCCGGCGAGACCGCCCGTAACGACGACGTTCGAACCGACTTCGGAGTTCACGCCGCGGATCAATTCACTTCCGTTAACCTTCAAACCGTCCGAAAAAATCATGACCGCGCGCAGGTCAGGCCCTTTGAGTTTCGACGCTAGAACTTTGCCCACGCCGAAAGATTCGTGGCCGGCCGAGATCGGAAACGATAGCGGAACGACTTTCGTCTTCTCAAATTTAACGGCGGCAACCGAAAGTGATTTATCAAAAACTTTATTGCCGAAGATTTCGCCGGCGCTTGAGCAACCCATCATGATCGATTGCGGAAATGCTTTTTTCAAATCTTGGAAAGCTTTGGGCTGATTCAAGAACTCCGGCGCACCAAATACGAACAAGACGGTTTGCGGTGAATCTAAATTGGAATTCTCGATCGGGGCGTTCGAGCCCGCCTGTATTTGGAACGATGATACCTTCACTGGGTGATCTCCTTGATGCAGCTGTTACAGGGCCAAGGTCGGGCCGCGATTTTTGCCGGGTCAACCTTGAATTATCCACGAATTAAACCGATTAGCCATATGTGAAATCACGTCTCCGTCGATTTTATTTAGATCTTAATTTCCGGCAGAAATTCCGGCTCTTAAGCGGTGCCTTATCGACGTTCATAGTCGTGATCAGCGTGACGTTGTTGGCCCAGGGCACCACGACCGGCGTCCTTACGGGTTCAATTCTTTTTGTTGGATTCTTCGCCTTCGCATTTTGCATCGCGCATATTTTGAACGGCACCGACCTAGGTCTTAAAGGCGTGCAAACCCAACTCTCCGACACTTCCGAGAAAATGCTGAGCATCTCGAGCAACGCTTCGCAATCGTCGCAGAGCATGGCCGAGGCCTCAACTAAACAATCGACCGCCGTCTTCATGAGCGTAAGCAACATGGAAGAAATGGAATCCTGCCTAAACCGCGGCTTAAAACATTCGACCGAAGCTCTTCAAAGTTCCGAAGAAAGCCTGCGCGAAGCGGTTGACGGCAAACTCGTCGTCGATAGCCTCAACGAGGCCATGAACGAGATCGAGCAATCGACCACGCAGCTCGAGGCGGTTAACCAACTGGTGCACGAGATCGGTCAAAAAACCAAAGTGATCAACGACATCGTTTTCAAAACCCAACTCCTCTCGTTTAACGCTTCGATTGAAGCGGCGCGGGCCGGTGAGCATGGGCATGGATTCGCCGTAGTCGCTTCGGAAGTGGGTAAACTGGCGGAATTGAGCGGCGACGCCGCAAAAGACATCAGCAAACTGCTCAGCTCGAGCGAACGACGCGTTTCGGAGATCGTCGAATCGACGAAGAAAAAAGTAAAAGTCGCGAACGGCTTATCACAAACGTGCACCGAAGTTTTCGAACGCATTATCCAACGCGCCGATCAGGTCAAGATCACCATGAACCTGCTTAGCGAAACCTCCGCCGAACAAGAACGCGGGATGCAGAACCTGACCCAGACCATGACCGACCTTAGAAGCTCGGCCGGCGACACCAATAAAATGGCGCACGCCATATCGCAGCTCTCGGGCGATTTACGAGCGCATTCGCAAGCCCTGGCCGGCACGCTTGAGAACTTCAACGGCGTGGTTCAAGGCGTAAGACAAGAGCCGGCCGTCGACGAATCCGTCGCGGTCGCCGCAGCGGCTTCCGTCGTTCAAATTTCCGGTGATGAAGATCAAGATACGCGCGAAAGCGCTTAGCGAACGATTCTGAAATCACGGGGCCGCACGGACCCCGCCAATCAAGAAATCTTTATGACTCTTTGTTGCCGAATAACTTCTTAAAGAAGCCCGAAACTTTTTTGCCCAAACCGGCCGGAGCCGCCGCAGCGGGCGCTCCCGGTTTTGCCCCACGCGCATGTTGCGGACGTCCGCCTTGAGGGCGTCCGTTTGGTCCGCCGTTACCATGACGGCGCGGCTCTTGGGTGCGTCCGCCTTGCGGACCCTGACCATTCGGGCGCGGTCCGTTGCCGGCGTTCGGTGCGGAACCTGAACGCGCGTGCTGCGGACGTTGTCCGTCACGATCGCGGCCCCGGCCTCCACCGGTGTTCGGACGTGGCTCACGGTTTTGACCTTCGGGCCTCGGACCGTTGCCTTGATGTCTTCCCGAATTACGATCGCGATGTTCTTGGCGCGGGCCACGTTCACCGGCCACTTGCGCCGGCGCTCCTTCCGGACGTGGTCCGTCTTGGCGTGGAGGACGCGGGCCGCGATTGCGATCACGATCCCGGCCGCCTTCTCGTCCGCCGCCTCCGCCACTTGGCCGAGCATTTCGGTCGCGACCACCGTCACGTCCGCCCGGACGACCACCGCGGTCACGTCCGCCGCCGTCTCTTCCGCCTGATCGGCCGCCGCCACCACCGCCGCCCGGACGCCCGCGATATTCTTCGCGCGGTACGGGTTTGAAGTCGGTGATGAGTTCGGTGTCGTCCAACCAGAGATTTTCAATTTTGTGCTTCAAGTATTCTTCGATGCGCATGTGCGCGTCGACATCGCGCTCGCCCACTAGCGAAAACGCTTGGCCCGTCGCCCCTGCCCGGCCGGTACGACCTATGCGGTGCACGTAATTTTCGGCGTCGTCGGGCAAATCGTAATTGATGACCATGTCGACGCCCAAAATATCTAAACCACGGGCCGCGACATCGGTCGCGACCAAAATGTTTTGGTCATTGTCGGCTTTAAATTGTTCCATCACGCGAACGCGTTGCGCTTGCGTAAGCAACGATGAAATACCGACCGCGGGTACGCCGTTCGAGGTCAAAAATTTTGTGAGCTTCTCAACGTTGTGTTTGAAGTTCGAAAAAATAATCGCCTGGCGCGGATTGAACTTTTTGATGACCGACAGCAAGTACTTCGGTTTTTCTTCGGTGCCGGCGTGTAGGAAGAAATCTTTTACGTTGTCGGCTTTAGCTTGGTCACGCGAGATATTCACCTCGACGGGATCGGCGCCGAATTCGTAGGCCACGTTCAACACGTCGAAGTTTAAAGTTGCGCTGAACACCAAGAATTGGCGGTCGCGCGGGATGCGCTTCAAAATAAAAATCATGTCGTCTTTGAAGCCCATGTCGAACATGCGATCGGCTTCGTCAAACGCCACGGCGCGAACCAAACCTAAATCGGCCATGTGCTCTTTATGTAAATCGATGAAACGGCCCGGGGTCGCGATAACAAATTCAACACCGCTCTTCAAAGCGGCGATTTGTTTTTCGTAAGTCGTGCCGCCGTAAATGGAGACCGCGTTGTAGCCGGTGCCTTCCAAAAACTTTACGGCATTTTCGTAAACCTGTTCGGCCAACTCGCGGGTCGGGACCAAAACCAAAATGTATTGTTTTTTCTTCCACTCGTGAAACGCGACGGTCGGGCTGTCTTTTACGCTCTCGTCGGGTTTTTCGGCTTTGAGTAACCGGTCGATCAGCGGGATGAGGAAAGCCCCCGTTTTACCCGTTCCGGTTTGTGCGAGGCCGGCAACGTCTTTGCCCGTTCTTAGAATCGGGATGGCCTGTTCTTGGATTTTGGTGCATTCGGCAAAGCCGATTTTATCAAGGTTCGCTTGGAGCAACGGGTGCAGCTGTATTTCAGAAAACTTCATACTCTCATTCTCGTTAATGTTCTTTGCGCTCGTCGGGGCGAGCTCTTATCGTGACGGGATGTAATGCACGACGTCAGGGACCAAATTAGTGCCCAGTATACGGAGTCACGACTTTAAGTCAAAAAATTCCTTGAGCGCTCCGATAAACGCGTCCGGCTGGTCGAAGTGAACCCAGTGTCCGGCGCCCGGAATTTCCCGGCCTACGGCGGTAGGGAGCACTTGGAGCATCTTCGCGAACGTTTTTTTGTCGAGCTCCCCGGATGTCTCGCCGCGCACAACCAACACGGGCATCTTTAGATTCTTAAAGATTTCCCAGCGGTCGACGTGCCGGGCTTCGTTGAGGGCCGCGAAGATGGGTTCCTTCGCGAAGCGCCAATCGTAAGTTCCGTCCGGCCGTTGTTCGATATTGGTGAAAAAGAATTGGCTGACGACTTTGGGTTGGGGGTTGAACGCAATCCGTTGCGGGTACTCGACCTCGAAGAACCGTTTCGCTTCTTCCCGGCTGGCGAAGGGCGCATCGACCAATTCCACGAGCTTCTCGATCCCTCCTATATTATTGGAGGCCGACTCCGGACCGATGTCTTCAATCACGAGAGATTTGACTCTTTGCGCAAAGTGACCGGCAAATTCGAGTGCGTTGCGTCCGCCCATCGAATGTCCGACGAGGTGAATGTGTTCCCAGCCCGGATCGTCCGCCTTTAGGTCGTCCAAAATTAACCGGAGATCGGACGCAAAGTCGGAAGGTTGGTATCCGGAGGCCGGATGGAAACTTCGTCCGTGACCACGCTGGTCGAAAGTGAGAATGTGGAACTCAGCTTGGAATGCGGGCGTGATCCGTCGCCAGTTGGCGGCCGATCCCATGAGACCGTGTAGGAACACGAGTTTCGGCCCCGAAGAGTTTCCGCTAATCTGATACTGAAAGTTTTCGATGTGCTTCATATGAGTCATACTACGTGTTGAACGTTACCCAAAAACCGCATCTTCACCAAGACTGGATCGATCCCCATGCCATCGGCATCGTGCGGGCGCTTCAGAAAGCCGGCTTCACCAGCTACCTCGTCGGCGGCTGTGTGCGCGATCTCCTCATCGGGATTCATCCCAAAGATTTTGATATCGCGACCGACGCCAAACCCGACGAAGTCAAACGCATCATCCACCGCGCTTACGTGATCGGCAAACGCTTTCGGCTCGTTCTTGTCCGCCGCGATGAGATGCAGTTCGAGGTGGCGACCTTCCGCCGCGAGATTCAGGCCGGCGAAAATCCCGAAGATCTTCCATCCGGTGACAACATCTTCGGCAGCGCCGAAGACGATGCGAAGCGCCGCGATTTCACGATCAACGGATTATTTTACGATCCGATCAACGATCAGCTCATCGATTTCGCCGAGGCCCTGCCCGATCTTGAAAACAAATGGGTTCGCATGATCGGTGATCCACGCGTGCGCCTCGCCGAAGACCCGATCCGGATTTTGCGCGCGTTGCGGTTGAAACACATGATTCATTTCTCACTCGACGCCGAATTGCGCGAAGCCATGAGTGAATTTGCGCATACCTTAACGACGACCGCCCTGCCCCGCCGCCGCGAAGAAATCTTAAAACTGATTCGGCTAAAAAATCCTGACCTTGCCTTCCGAGATGCGCAAGATTTAGGGATTATGAAATTTCTCTCGCCGACTCTTTCGAAACAGATGGAAACCGAAAATTGCGACATGTTTTTCGAGTATCTCCGTCAGTACAAAGCCGCGCTCGGTGAAAACGGCACGCCCGGCGAACTTTTCGCGGGCCTCGTGCACGCCTACGTCCGCTCGTTTATGGAGCCCGATCCGAATCACAGCGCACGCTCCGTTTTTGAAGACGAAGAATTTCAAACATGGATGCGCGACGAGCTGGGGATGTTCAAACACGAACAGTCTTTGACCGTTAAGGCGCTGCACGTTGAACCTCTGCTCGCACGGCGCAAAGAATTTCAGCGCAAAGGCGAACGCCGTCAGCGCGCGTTGCTCATGAACGATGCGTTCCCGCTCGCTTACCGCTTCGCTTGCCAAGATTATCTATTGTCATGCGAAGATTCACTGTACTGGGGCCACGCTTACGAAGAGCTCCGGGCCGCGTACCCCGAAGGCATTCCGTCCAGCGGCGGTGGCACGGGCGGCGGCGCCGACCGTAAACGCCGGCGCAGAACGCGGCGCCCACGCCGGGGCCCAAAACGAAACGCCGAAGAGGTCAGATCTTAATGTTCATGCACCTGCTCATTCTCGTCATCATTATCTTATTGATCGGGGGCGGGGCTAGATTAGCGCGCGCCGGCCGTGGTCTCGGTGAGGGCGTCCGCGAATTCAAAAAAGGTATTCGCGGTGAAGGCGACATCGACATCACCGACTCGGTCAAGCGGATCGAAGACGAAGGCGAAAACGGTAAAAAATCTTGAACGCTCCACTCTCACTCCTTACGGTTTTGATTTTGAGTCTTCCGTTCACCGCCGCCGCCGAGACCGGATCGGCTTGCCCGGATGTTAAGGACGCAAAAAAATATTCCGAAAGTGAGCCGGTGAAGCTCATAACCACGGCGCGCGAACCTAAATCGGCGAAGGCGGGTTTTTCCCTTCGCTACGTCCGTGAACTGTTAGAGAAAAGCGGTTTGGTTAAAACGCTCGGCCGCCCCGATGAAGCGGCGGAGCGTGGTGGTCAGATGGATAATCTGAAAGCCGCGATCAATCCTTCGGAGCAAACCGCCAGCGACACCGGCGATGTGCGCGCCCTCAACGCGCGGGACGCCGGCCTTTGGCTGCAATCCAACGGCTTCGTCAATATAAGTGCCTGTGAGGATTGGAAAACGGTCTTAGTAAATCCGATGAAAGTTCCCACGGGCGCCGTGGTCGTTTACCGCCACCCTCGTCAAGGTTCGCATCCCGGCCACATCGAGATCGCAACGCCGGGCGGTTTTTGGAGCGATCTTCCCCGCAAGAAACGCGAATATTCGCCGGGTCTCGACATCGCCGGCATCTTCATCAAACCCGTTCGCTAAGGGTAATTCTGCCCCGGGGCCCTAGACTAATTATCTAAAAAGGTCGCACGTGGCTCCATTGGTTCACATGGCGCAGCGCTTGATATAAAACGATTACATGAAACTTCTCCAAGTCTATCTCAGGTCATTGAAGCTGTTGTGGTCCGAACGTTTGCTTACAACGACGCTCGTTCTCGCGTCGGTGCTTTCGGCACTTATCCAACTAACCGAACCCATTTTATTCGGGCGCGTGATCGACACGTTGTCGAAGAACGGCGCCGTGTGGCCGGTCTTAAGTTTTTGGGCGACGATCGGGATTCTCAATTTATTCGTCAGCGTTTTTCAAGCGGTCTTCGCCGATCGTTTAGCGCATCGTCAGCGCTTAACGATCATCGGTGAAGTTTTCGAACGAGCGATCGCTCTACCCGTCACCTTCCATTCCGAACGCGGTTCGGGAAAAGTTGTGCGCGCAATTCTTGCGGGTGCGGATCAACTCTTCGGTTTGTGGCTAACATTTCTGCGCGAACATTTATCCGCGATCGTCGGTATCGCGGTTTTAGTTCCCACCGCATTATCGATGGATTGGCGCTTGGCGATTTTGTTGTTCGGACTCGCGACTGTCTACACGGTAGCCAATACTGTAATTTTGAATCGCACGAGCGGTCAGCAAGCGCAGGTCGAAGGATATCACCAAGATCTCTTCGGGCGAGTTGGTGATGTGATCGGTAACGTCACCGTCGTGCAAAGCTACACACGTTTGCTCGATGAGAAGCAAGCGCTTCAAGATATTATGTCACGCTTGTTGCAAGCTCAGTATCCCGTGCTTACATGGTGGGGTCTCTTAACAGTAATTACGCGCATTTCCGCGACGCTGACGATGGTGTGCATCCTTGGTCTCGGGTCCTATTTCGCCGCACGCGGGGAAATATCGGTTGGAAATATCGTCGTGTTCACGGGCTTTGCGGGATTATTGATCGCGAAGCTCGATCAAATCTCCGCGTTTTTTTCGCGCGCGATTAATCAAGCGCCCGCGCTAATGAATTTTTATGAACTGCTCGATCAAAAAGGCGGCGCGCACGAATTACCGAACGCACAGATCTTGAGCGGCGTTCGTGGCGAAGTTGTTTTCGACAATGTAAGTTTTAAATTTCCCGACTCGCCGAATGGAGTTCTTGATCTAAACTTTACCGCACTCGAAGGACAAACGATCGCGCTCGTCGGCGCATCGGGTTCGGGCAAAACGACGACGCTTGGTTTATTGCAACGTTTGTTCGATCCGCAAGAAGGCCGCATCTTAATCGACGGCCAAGACGTTCGCCAATTCACTTTGCACTCGTTGCGTGAATCGATCGCGACGGTTTTTCAAGATTCGGGTTTATTTAATCGTTCGATTTACGAAAACATTCGCGTCGGTCGCCCCGCCGCCACCGAAGCCGAGATTCAAGAAGCCGCGAAGCAAGCCGACGCGCACGAATTTATTATGAACAAACCCG
Source organism: Pseudobdellovibrionaceae bacterium (assembly GCA_947444305.1). GTDB lineage: Bacteria > Bdellovibrionota > Bdellovibrionia > Bdellovibrionales > UBA1609 > JALHOQ01. Next base: position 21,642 of record CANEZP010000005.1, read on the forward strand.
GCGGTTATCACTTCGTCATCGGTGAACGTGGCTTATCGATGTCGGGCGGTGAACGTCAGCGCATCGCGATCGCGCGCGCGATCTTGAAACAAGCACCGATTCTTATTTTTGACGAAGCGACCAGCGCGTTGGATAACGAAACCGAAAAAAGAATCCAAGCCGTGCTCGCGAATCTTCGTAAAAATAAAACGACGTTCGTCATCGCGCACAGATTGTCGACGGTTGTGAATGCCGATCAGATTTTAGTTTTTGAAAAAGGCCGTATTGCCGAAGCCGGAACTTTTGAGAATCTGCGCCAAGCACACGGAATATTCCGGCGTCTCGTTGACGCCGGCGAATTGAACACCCAGCGGACGCCCCCGCCGCAGGAGATTAGGATCTGACCCATGCAGAACGTTGAGAAAATTCCCAGCATCGGCACCGAAAATGCCGTTGATAAATCGGTAGCGCGCCCGCCCGTAGAGCCCTTGGTTTTCAGCCACGAGCCCGAATCGAAATACTGGGCCGTCGCCAGCGAACTGTGGAGTTTGATCCGCGAGATGAAGGGTTCGCCCAAACTTAAGCACATCTTAGCGCTCACCGCCGGACTCGTGACCGTGCTGCTCGTGAACATGGTTTTTCAAGTCTACCTGAATAACTGGAACGGCGCTTTTTACCGCGCCATCGAACAGAAGAACGTCTCTATGGTTTGGCACCAGACGTGGGTGGCGCTGCAGCTTATCGCTATTCTTTTGACCGTCGTGGTCTCGCAAACCTGGCTGCACGAGCGCATGAAGATCTCGTTGCGCGAATGGCTCTCGCACAAATTGCTTGACCACTGGCTGCAACCGGGTCGCGCTTACCGCTTGGCCATCACCTCCGACACCGGCGTAAATCCCGATCAGCGGATTCAAGAAGACGTTCGCAACTTTAGCGAAGGTTCGGCGGATTTGAGCATCGGGCTCACGCAATCTTCACTCCTGCTCGTTAGTTTCATCGGTGTTTTGTGGGCGATGTCTTCGGGAATAAAATTCGAAGTCAGCGGCCACATGGTGCAAATTCCCGGTTACATGGTTTGGGTCGCGATTCTGTACGCGATCATCGGTTCGTGGGTGACGGCGCGCGTGGGCCGTCCGCTAATCAAGTTAAACGAGGAGCGCTACGCACACGAAGGCGACTTCCGTTTTTCGATCGTTCGCGTTTCCGAAAGTTCGGAGAGCATCGGTTTCTATTCCGGTGAAAAAGATGAACGTAAGATTATCAATAAAAGTTTAGGTGAAGTTCTTGAAATCACCCGCAAATCATCCGGTGCGTTGGCTCGGTTGACCTGGATCACTTCCGGCTACGGCTGGTTGATGTTGCTCGTCCCCGTTTTGGTCGCGCTGCCCGGCTACCTCCAAGGGGCGCTGGATCTCGGCGGCTTGATGATGGTCGTCGGTGCTTTCGGACAAGTGCAGAACTCGCTTCGCTGGTTCGTCGATAACTTTGCCCGCATCGCCGATTGGCGCGCGGCCCTTCACCGGGTCGTCGTTTTCCGCGACGCGATGAGGGTCGTCGATGAATACGAAAACTCATCGGCGCAAATTGAACTCGTCGATCACCCCGAAGGACATTTGCAGTTTGATCACACCAAGGTCAGCTTGATCGACGGCGAAGTCGTCATCGCCGACGCCACCGCGCACATTCGGCCGGGCGAACGCGTGTTGATCATGGGTCCGTCCGGGTCGGGAAAAAGCACCCTGCTCCGCGCGGTCGGTGGTTTGTGGCCGTGGGGTTCGGGCAAAATTCATTTGCCCCCGCGCGATCAAATTATGTTCTTGCCGCAAAAGCCCTACATGCCGATGGGAACGCTCGCCGAGGCTCTCAATTATCCCGTGAAACACGCGGGCTACTCACGCGAAGAAATGGGCACCGCGCTCGCACGGGTCAACCTCGAAGAATTTATTCCGCTGCTCGATCAACTCGAGCGCTGGGACAAATTAATGAGCCTTGGCCAGCAGCAACGTTTAGCGTTCGCCCGCTTGCTCTTGCACAAACCGAAATGGGTTTTCTTGGACGAGGCGACCAGCGCGCTCGACGATCAAAATCAACATACGGTCATGACGTTGTTCACCGAAGAGCTCCACGAGACCGCGTTGCTCAGCATCGGTCACCGCCCGGGTCTTTCGGATTACCATACGCGAACGTTGCACCTGACCGCGACCGGTGAGGGCACGATTTTGCGCCGCCGCCCGAAGCCCGAGCGCATCTCGATCTGGAATAAAGCAAAAGGCTTGGTCCGCCGTCCGGTCGTCAACGCTGGCGCTATTTCGGCGCCGTAAGCACCGAGCGAAAAAGTCGGATCACGCCGGCTAGGTTCCCCATCGCGGTGACGGCGCAAAATCCGCTCATCATCGCGCCGACGATTCCGTGCGCGAGCACGTCGGCGCCGGCCAGGTATAAACCTTTGATATGGGTACGCGGGCCTAGTCCTTTAAGTTTATAGCGGGCCGTCGTGGCGGGTAATCCGTAAACTTCACCTTCGGTGTGCTTGGTGAAATGATCGATGCTCAACGGGGTCGACACTTCAACGTAATCCACTAGCTCGCGAAATCCCGGATGTCGGCTTTCGACAAAATCTAAGACGAGTTCTCCGACCTTTGCTTTTCGTTGTTCATACTTAAGGCCGCGCTTTTTCCAAGCTCCGTCGCTCAATTTCGAAAAGTAATCGAAACTTGCGGGCACCATGATTTCGGCGGTGTGAAATTTCGCGTCCCGGTCCTTTAAAGATGGAAACGAGATGTAGCAGCCTTGCACTTCGCCCTCGGGAGCGGGCGGGCTATTGTGCATGCGTTCGAAGTCGGTATCGGCAAAGATCCAATGATTTTCGCCTTTGAACCCGAGCTCTTCCGGGCTGCGTTTTAATCCGAGGTAAACCGTCGACATCGTCATGCCCACCGGAAAATCGATAATCTTTTTTTGCCGGCCCGTAATGTGGTTCGGCAAAAGATTGCCGTACGTTTGCCGCGCGCCGATGCTTGAGACAACTTTGCGAGCGCTGAATTCTTTAATTTCTCCCCGGTGATCGGCGCGCACGCCGATGACCCGCGCTTTACGGGTTAAGATGGCCGTTGCCCGATGGCCGGTCAAAACATCTACGCCCAACTTTTGAAGATGGGCTTTGATACTTTTCGGCAAAGTGCCCGAGCCACCCTTAGGGTAGAAACCGCCTTTAAGATAATGGCGAACGATGAGCGCGTGCACGAACAAGCTCGCTTCGCGCGGAGCGAGGCCGTAATCGCCGCAGGGTCCGGCGAGTAAAGCCGCCAGATCAGGATTTTTGATGTTGGCATCAAAGTAATCTTGCAAGCTCATTTGTCCGAGACGTCTTTTAGGCCAAGCGGCTAATTTTGGAAGCCAGCCGAGCAGCGGCGGCAAGATTTGCGAGGCGAACCGAATCGTGCCCCAAATTTGCGCGCGGAGCAGATCCTTGAAATACTTTTCGATGACCGCGCGATCACCCGGGAACTGCCTTACGAGATCTTCGATAAAAACATCTTCGCCGGCACGTTGGGCAAATTTAAATTTGGGAAATTGAAAAACGTCGAACGGGTCCGGTAATTTCAGCCAGTCGACTTGGCCTTCGGTTAGGAAATCCATCACCTTGCGCGGAAAATCTGCGGGTCCCATGTTGCCGACGTAGTGAAGGCCGGTGTCCCATTCGTATTTGCCGCGCTTAAATGTATGCGTGAAGCCGCCGATGATGTTGTGCTGTTCGAGCACCAAGACTTTTTCTTTGCGGACTTTTGCTAATAGAACGGCGGCCGTCAGACCGCTGATCCCGCTGCCCAAAATGATCGAGTCATATTGGGCAGCCACTTTTAGATGAGCTGCTTCGCCGTCTTGATGATCGCTTCCGAATCCATGCCGTGCTTTTTATAAAGCTCAATCGCGTTGTAGGCCGATTGCCCAAATTCACCTTTGACGCCGATCGAACGGCATTTAAGCGAGACGCCCTCTTGCAAAAGTGCGTGCGCGAGTTGCGCGCCCATGCCGCCCGTCAATTGATGGTCTTCGACGGTCAGAAGTTTGCCGCCGCACTTTTCAAGTTCGGCCTTAAACGTTTTTACGTCGGGGTGATTGATGCACGAAGGATTAATTACGGTGGCTTCGATGCCGGAAGCCTTAAGTTCGTCGGCCGCCTTCAAAGCCTGGCCGATCATCGCGCCCGCGGCGGCGATAACCAACGCCGGTTTATCGGCGGAACGAAGCACTTGCGCTTTACCTAACTTGTAATCTTTCGGGCCGTAATTTAACGGAAAGTTTTCGCGGCCGAGGAAAAAGATGTACGAGTCGGGCGTCTCGCCTTTTTTGGTTTTCGCGGCGAACTCTTCGATCGCTTGACCGACTAATGCTTCGGCTTCGTCGCTGGTCGAGAGCGCGTAGGTGTTCGTGTGGGGAATGCTGCCGGTCATCGCAAAATATCCGAGCGCTTGGTGGCTCGCCCCGTCGGCCGCGTCTTGGAAACCGACGTGCGAAAAGATCGCGATCACCGGGGCCTGGCTAAGCGCCGCCATCGTTAACGGCAAAGCGCCCTTGGTCACACCGAACTGCGCGAAGGTATCGACGACCGGGATGAAGCCTAGCTTGGACATTCCGGTGGCCATCGAAACCATGTTGCTCTCGGCCACGCCGACGTCTTGCGTGTTTTCTTTAAATGCTTTTTGGAAACCCGCAACGCCGGTTGAGCCGGGAAGATCGGCCGAAACCGAAAACACCGGGAAGCCTTCTTGGCGTTTCTTGATCAACGCTTTGCTAACGCCCTCTTGCACTTTAACTTCGGCCATCGCCGGCTTCGAAGCCTCTTTCGCGCCGATTAACGCGGCCGTTTTTTTAGCCGCGGCCTGCGCGACCAACTCTTCGGCCCACGCCCAAAACAATTTCGGAACTTCGCGGCCGGTGTAAATCTCGGTCATGAAATCTTGCAGTTCGGAAGGACCTTTCAACGGGAAACCGTGTCCCCCGCTCGGTGCCTCGGCGGTCTTTTTTACGCCGTAGCCTTTTACGGTACGGGCGTGAATGACAACGGGCTTGCGCGGATTCGCCTTGGCCGTTTCGATCGCGGTTTCGATCGTCGTCGCGACTTTTTGTAAGTCGTGGGCTTCGAACAAATCGATGACTTCCCAGCCTAAAGTGCCCAACGTTTTGAACGTAGGAGTCATGCTGTAGGACGACTCGTCGATGCGGCCGGTGAGCCCCGTGTTGTTGTCGCTAATGATAAGAACGTATGGGGCCATGCGGCCCGCCGCCGCGAAACCAGGAATTGCGGTGAGCGCTTCGCGTGCCTCACCTTCCATACAGCCACCGTCGCTGATCGCGGTGATCGTCACGCGCGGGTTGCCGGCCAAGTGATCGGCGAAGGCAAGACCTTGGGTTTGCGGAATCGCCGAACCGAGCGGACCGTTGCTGAGCAATACCGCTTCGGGGAACAAATGCGACTCGCCGTGACCGGTCAAACGGCTTTCGATCGAGCGAAAACCTTTGAGTTCTTGGAAGCTCATGCCGTCGTAAGCGTAGTTAGCTTTGAGCGCGTAGATCCCGTTCTCGCAGTGTCCGGCATCGTTCACGAAATGGAAAAGTTCGTGCCAGGCTTTGTTGGTTTTCTTTGCTTGGGAGAACATGATTCCGTGAAGAGCCGACATGATCTCGGCCATGGCCGAAGGTCCACCCCAGTGGCTAGCCGCGCCGCCCATGACGGCGCCCATGTTCATGAGCGCGACAAGCGCGCGCGTGGCCGAGGGATCGCCCACCTTGATGGTGTCTCCGCTCTTCAGTTTGATTGTGGTAAAGAATTCGGGATCTTTGCTCGGTGTTTGAGCAAGACGTGACGGCCTCTCGAGAGGTTTTAAGATTTCATTCATGCGGCCTTTTTAGCGGCCAATTCAACTTCGCGTCAACAGAATCCCCTTGAGCGCATTATGTCGAGAAACGTATTGTTAACCTATGACTCCACTCGAGAAAATCCCGAAAGCCGAACTGCATCGCCACCTAGAACTCTGCTTGCGCCCTGATACGATTTGGGAGCTTGCGCCACGTTTCGGAATCGCGTTGAAGTCGCAAACCGAATTCCAAGACCGCTTTATGATCTTAGAACCGATGAAGGACTTAGGAACGGTTCTCAATAAATTTATGGATACGCAAAAGCTTCTGGCCACGCCCGAAATCCTTGAGCGCGTCGCCTTCGAAGCTTGCGAAGACGTTTACCGCAACGAGAACGTCCGCATCGTCGAATTCCGCTACGCGCCAACGTTCATCCAGCAAGGTCACGATATGACCTTCGAAGAAATTCACGAAGCGATCGTTCGGGGTTGCCGAAAGGCCGAAGAATCTTACCCGATCGCCGTGGGTTTGATCTGCATTATTCAACGCATCTTGCCGGTCATAGATGCCGAGCGCGTCACTGATTTTGCGATCGCAAATAAAGATACCTTCTGCGGACTCGACATCGCCGACAACGAAGAGGGCTTCGACTCGAAACCGTTTGCGCCTTTTTTCTTGAAGGCCAAGCAAGCCGGCCTCGGCATTACCATCCATAGCGGCGAGGCCCCGCACCCTAAAGCGCCGTCCTGGGTGATGGACGCGATCGAGGTGCTCGGCGCGCAAAGGATCGGGCACGGCGTGCAGATTTACCGGGACGAAAACGTGATGAAAGTCGTGCGCGACCGTAAGATCCCGCTCGAACTTTGCCCGACTTCAAATTGGCTGACCAACGCCATCCCTGATCTAAAACAACATCCGTTGAAAAAACTTTTCGACTTCGGTGTCATGACGACCATCAACACCGATGACCCCGGCATTTTCAATACCAACATGAATCGTGAGTACCGCGTGTGCCGAGACATGATGGGCATGAGCGAAGCCGACTTGGAAAAGTGCGCGCAGTTTGCCGCCGAAAATAGCTTCCTTCCCCTGGCTAAACGTCAAAAGGTTTGGCCGACAAAGTTGGCGCAATAATGGCGGGCGGATATTTAGAATTTCTAAAAGCCTCTTTGAAAAGCCCCTTGCAGTTGTCGACGCCGTTCGCCTCGAGCGACCGGGTCGGTGAACGATTTGCGCGACACTTGCATTTGGATGACGACGAGATCGTGGTTGAGCTCGGCGTGGGTTCGGGCGCCATCACCGATCACGTGCTTAAAGTTTTAAAAAATCCCGAGAAGCAGTACGTGGGCTTCGAGCTCAATGACGATCTTATTAAATTCCTGAAAGAAGAAAAATATCCCAATCTCGAAATTCATCATGCTTCGGCCGACACGCTGAAGAAAGTGATGAAGGGCCGTAAGGTCGGCGCGGTGATTTCGACCCTGCCGTGGTCCTTAATCCCGATCGAAATGCGCCACGATATTTTAGATCAGATTTACGAAGTGCTCGAACCCGGAGGAACTTTTTCGGTGTTCACGGCGTTGCACGTACTGTGGATGCCGGCGGTTCGCGAGTTCTGGTCGCAAATGCAAAAACGCTTTCCGACCTACACCTACACCGATGAATTGTTGAACATTCCTCCTTGCCGTCTGTACTTCGCACGCAAACGCTAGTCGCCTCGTAAAAATGGCATATGTCCTGCACAGATTCTGATCATCCGATCAGATATCGCTCAGGAGTTTTCATGCGTTCCAAGCTTATAGTAATTTCACTACTTTTCTTTTCCGGCGCTACTTCGTGGGCCGACGAAGATTTAAACTTCAAAGTCGGACCGGTGACCACGCGGATTCTTCCCGGCAACATCTTAGATCAACCTTCCGAAGCGATTGTTCTGTCGCACGCTCCCGATACGGTCAATGTTCGTAGCCGTGACAACGCCGCGGTTTGGAATGCCGGCGGCCGTAAGGCTCTTGAACTTTACTGGGACATCGTGAGTGGTCAGGGTCAGCTCGCCTACATGACGGTCACCGATATCCCTTTAGACACCGGTTCTCGATTACACGCCAAATACCTGCTCAACGTGGTCGAACTTTCACCGATGAATCAAATTATGTTTACCACCGTCGAACAGGTTCGTGAGTCGGTTGTACTTAGCAAAGCCGATAAACGAAAATACACAAAACTCATCAACGACAACGCCACGAAAATTTCGGTCTTCTCGCCGCTCGATGACCCTAAGGCCGCGCAATCCATATTCGAAGAGATTCAAAGTTCTTATAAAAGTGAACTGAATGACATCCTAAACAACTACCGCAAAGAATTGCCGTTCTTCACCGCCGCGTTGAGTATCCGCAATGCTTTATGGCGCGCCGATGAATTAGGTTTGCAAACGCTCGCGGTCGGCACGCTTGGCCACGGCAGCGGTGGCGATCTGGATCTTACGCAATCGGTAGGCGCCATCATGACCGGTATCAAACTTTACGTTTCGCAATCGCGTGACCCAAAAGCCCACGAAATCCGCATCGTCGTGAACGACAAAGTCGCGGGCAATGACCGCAAGAACCTCGCGGCCCAACTCATCCCCGCCTTCGGTGACGGCGAATTCATTCACTCGGCGGCCGCCACGATTCGCGAGACCGCGTTGAGCCACCTTCAACGTCAACCGCGCGCGGTGAAGCCCGCGGGTTTGACGCTTAAAGACCGTACGGTCGCCGCTTGCCGAGAGTGGCTAAGCAAAGCGAAAAGCCTTCTTCCTACCAAAAAAGAAAACTAGATTTCATTTATCTCTCTTTCCGCCGGGATGGCGGAAAGACCGCACTCGCAAGGGTGGAAGATCTCCGCACCGAGACATTGAGCGCTTCGAAGCACGATCAACGCATCGTCTCTTTTCCAGAATTTAAACAACGAGTCAGACCGGACGAAAGAGTAAACCTGAACCGGCTCAACGCACCATTTCCTGTCTAGACAGGAAACGTCGCGTAATCACGGAACCAGGTGGCCGTCCTCGATCTTCACGATCGTATCGGCGAGCGCCGTGAGATCCTCTTGATCGTGGGTCACGAGCAAAGTCGGAATCGCGAGCCGTTTGACCACGCGGGACACGAGCGTGCGAGCTTCGGCGCGCATTTGCGAATCTAATGAGGAAAAAGGTTCGTCCAAGAACAAGAACCGGGGCGCGCCCACGACCGCGCGGGCCAGGGCGACCCGTTGCGCTTCACCACCCGACAAAACAAATGCCTTACGTTTCAAAATGGAAGTGATGCGAAGCTCTTCGGCTAGATCTTGCAAACGATCCCGCGCCTCTTGCGCGCCGACGCCGCGAACTCGCGCGGCGAAGAGAATATTTTCGGCGGCCGTCATATGCGGGAATAATTCTAAACTTTGAAAGACGACGCCGAGCCGACGTTCAGAAGGATCGAGCGCCGCGAGGTCAAGTTCACCGAATTTCCAGCTCAATCCCGGGCAGGGTTCGAGACCGATGAGCAATCGAAACACCGATGTTTTGCCCGAACCCGACGGGCCCCACAACGCGGTGATGCCCGCATCGGCGATGCGCCAGCTTGTGATTTGAATTTTGAAGTCGCCGTAATCGCGGTTCAGATTTTCAACGTGTGACATAGCGGCCCGCCCGTACGAACAAATAGTAAGTGCCTAAACCAATAACCACCAGCGGGATCATCAAAACTTGCGCGATCTCCATGCGGTAGTTGGCGATTAAATCTTCCATCAGCAGAGGCACGGTGGTGACGTTACCGGCGAAGATCCCGGTCAACGCGAAATCACCAGTGGCCCAAAGCGCCGCTAAACCGCAGGCCCGCATCACCGGCGAAGAGACCTGTGGCCAAACGATCTCGAATAGGATTTCGCCCCACGATGCGCCGAGCGTTCGTGCCATCGCGACTTGGCCGGTGACACCGGTTAACGCCGAATGCACGATCCAACGGTACAAAAGCGGCACGGAAATTAAAGTCAAAGCGAGCACGACTTTTAAAATATTCCACACGTCGCCTTCACCCGGAATCAACAGTAACGCGAAGCCCGTGATCACGGGGCTGGGGCTTAGGTAACCGTTTAAAAAACGGCGCAACCGTGCGTGCGGCGAAACAAACGCGATGCCCAGAAAAATAAAAAGATGGAGCAGCCCGACCGCGAGCGCAAGGATGAAAGTCGTTAGCGCGGCGGGAAGCAAGGCATGGATGAAACCGTCTTCCCACTCGGCGGCGAAACCATGAACCGCGCCGGCGACCCAACCCGCAAACAAAATCGCGGCCGGGGCGGCCACCAACCAACGCGCGCATGGCCACGAAAGATAATTTAAATTTTGGCGCGAAGGCCTGGGCGGCCAAAAGGATTGCGGCAGAAGATAAGCCATGACTAACAAAATAAATGCCTGAAAAGCGGCGAGCAAAACCGCTTTGTCCCAGCGGCCCTCGACGCGGATCATGTCGTAGATAACGACTTCCAGCGTCGACGCGCGATCACCGCTCAGGAGCAATGGCAGCGAGAAACTCGTGAAACACAAACTAAAAACAAAAAGGTAAAGACACGCCAAATCGGCGCGAAGATAAGGCCAAGCCACCTGCCGCCAAAAGCGCGAAGGACTCGCGCCCATGACCCAGCAGACTTCGGCCATGCCACCCAAACGGGAATGAACTAAACGATCGAGCGCGATGGCCACCAATCCGGAATTTAAAAGCACGTGAGCCGCGACGACCGCTCCGACGCCGTAAGGAAACGGCATGACGACGGTTACCAAATTGAGAAGCCCAAGCGCCACGAACAACGGCGGCACCATATTCGGCAACAACAAACTAAATTCTACGAAGGTCCGCGCCCGGCCGGCCGGCCACGTCTGCAGCGCAAAGAACAAAACGAACCCGGCGATGAGTGAGAAAGTCGCGCTGATGACCGCCTGCCCGAACGCCGTGGTAAGCGCCGGCCACCATTCGTGCAGGCCGGGCACCGTCCACTCGTCAATGCGGGCGATCCAAATCAGATAAGGCGAAAGGAGGAATATTCCCAGCGCCACTCGTAGAATGGAGCGCGGTAAATCAGCGCGTGAAAACCTTGTCCCAGTCACCGAGGTCTTTGCCCGTTTCTACTTTGATGGTTTTCAGATTCGGGAGCTCGCCGAAGATCGTACCCTCTTCAAGGCCTTTGATTACTGGCAACATGAAGTTGCGCTCCATGATCTGCTTTTGTGAATCGGGCAGCATCATAAATTTCACGAATTCTTCGGCCAAGTCACATTGCCGGCACGAGAGCGGCACGCCCGCGTATTCAATTTGTACCGGGTGACCTTCTTCGAGTGAAAGAACGCGATAGTCGCGATTGTTTTCAAATCCCCAGTGAAACGATAAAGACGTGAGGTAGGAGAAAACAAAGCGCACCTGTTCTTTTTTAAACAGACCGTACGAAAAGGCCCAGCTCGGCGCGACGCTTTGCACGTTTTCTTTGAACTTGGTCAAGTAGGCGACCGTGTCTTTGCCCTTTACGGTCTTTATCCAATTGTAAAATTGCAACCCGGGCGAACTGGCGCGGGGATCTTGAACGGCGAATTGTTTTTTAAATTCAGGCTTTAATAAATCATCGAGCTTCGTCGGAACCGGGAAGTTTCCTTTGCGGAACACGAAAGTCATCGGGCTCCAGTCGTAGGGCACAAAATGTTTGCTTGGGTAATCCAGCAAAACGGCGTGGCGGCCCGAACTGCCGAAAAACATTTCCCGCCACTTAAACTGCTCTTCGGCCTGGGCGATGAGCATTTGGTCAATGCCGATGACCAAATCGAACGGCGTGCCGGCATCGGCCAATTTCATGCGCTCGAGCAAAAGCCCGGCGTCACCGGCCGTTACGACTTCGACTTCGCAATTGCAGGTTTTTTTAAACTGTTGAATAAGGCCCGCACCTGGCCCGGCCGAGCCGACGAACGTGGCGTAGGTTAATACGCGGAGTCTTTTGAGCTCATAATTTTGGCGCGGAAGATCTTTGCTTAGATAAGCTTGCCGGCCGAACAACAATCCAAAGATCAGGGCAACGCCGAGAATGAGGAGGACGGTTAACCGGTTGCGCATCGCCTACCACCAAACGCCGCGGTCGCGTTTATAAAAAAAGTAATCCAAGCCCATGCAGCGTCCCGCCCCGACCCAAGCCAACATCAAGAAAAGCACGAGGTGCAGGCGATGGAGATCGAGCAATTCAGGCCCACTGTTAAACATAAAGTTCACCGTCACGAGCGCGGCCAATAGGGCCACCGGGCGAACGAAAAATCCGAGTATAAAACTAACGCCGACTAAAAAACCGAAATAAACCACGCAGTAGGCGAAGATTTGCCAATTGGGAACGACGGTGTTGTCGAGAAAATCTTTATACCAATCCGGGGCGGAACTTATCGGTGCCCACTCGGTAATCGCGGCGGCTAACCGTGGTTGCGAGAGGTAATCGCCCTGGTAGCGTTGCCACGCCGCCGAGAAAAACGACCAGCCTAAATAGATGCGTAAAAGGGCCACCGGGAAAAGGTGCCCTACGTATTTCATGCTCTCAATATATGCGACTAACATGCGCCGATCTTCCCTTGTTCGAACCTAAGTCGTCAATGCGTGACACCCTTCTTTGGGCACTCGTCCGCGAGGAAACAGCTCTCGCAATCGGGTGATCTCGCCTTACAGATCTGCCGGCCGTGAAAGATCAGCAAGTGCGCGATCAGTACCCAGTCTTCCTTAGGCACCAGCACGAGCAAATCCGTCTCGACCTTCTCGGGCGTTTTTTGTTGGGTGAGCTGCAGCCGGTACGCGAGCCGCTTGACGTGGGTATCGACCACGATGCCGGTCGCGATGCCGAACGCATTGCCTAAGACGACGTTCGCGGTCTTGCGGCCGACGCCCGGAAGGTGGGTCAAAGACTCAAGTTTACGCGGCACTTGGCCCGCGAATTCAGACACCAACTTTTCGCCCATACCTTTGAGCGCCTTGGCCTTGTTCCTGAAAAAATTAATGGAGCGGAGGTGATGCTCTATGTCCGGCAAGGGTGCGGCCGCGTAGTCGGCGGCCGTTTTGTAAGCGCCGAACAATTCAGGCGTCGTTTTATTTACGCGCTCGTCGGTGCACTGGGCGCTGAGGATGGTGGCGACGAGGAGCTCGAGCGGATTGCTATGGTGGAGGGCGCAGTGCGCGTCGGGGTAATGCTCTTTGAGCTTACGGATGATGGTCGCGGTCCGTTCTTTCTTTCGTTCTAATTTCTCTCTCATGACCCAGCAGTCTTAGTGAACCACGGGACCGATGTCTAGCCGCGGGCCGGGCTATTGCGCAGGGTTTGGATTCTAGCCTATCGGTCCAAATTCATTCTCTATTACAATGATAAGGCGGGCACAGGACGTGACCGCAATCCGACAATGTCAGGAGACGTTCATGGAAGGACCCCGGCCCCTCTTCGATCACGAATTGGGTGATTTGATTCAGTTTTTATCCACCAATCTGCGTCCCGATCAAAAATGGACGATCGCCGAAGAATATCCGCTCGCCATTCACGACAGCAACTTGAACAACGTGCGCGTGATTAAGGACAATAACGATTTTATGTCCGCCGCGGTGATGAAGACGCTGGTGATTAAATCACCCGTCGGCGTTTTTAAAGTGGCCGCGATCGGTAGCGTCGTTACGAATCCGCTCCACCGCAATAAAGGTTTTTCGAAACAGGTTTTGGAAGATTGCATTGAAAACGCGCGCAAGCACGGCTGTGATTTCGCCATCCTCTGGAGCAACTTGTACGACTTTTACCGCAAGCTCGGCTTCGAACTCGCGGGCACCGAAATCTTGCTCAACGTGCCGCAAACATTTAAATGCGTCGACGTGCCCGGCCTTCGCTTCGTTAACTCGAACAAAGTCGACCCCGAAGCGATTTTGCGTTTGTACTCGCAACACTCGACCGGAAGCATCCGCACGACCGATGAAATCCGCAAATTTTTGAATATTCCCAACGCGCGCGTGTTTACCGCCTGGGATGAGCAAAACGTTTTGCAGGCCTACGCCGTTGAAGGCAAAGGCGCCGACCTCGAAGGCTACATCCACGAATGGGGCGGTAACGTTTCTAAACTGTTGCCGTTGATCCGGTTCGCGACCCAGGAGCGTAATCGTTCATTGAACGTCATCTCGCCTTCGCACTCGCAAAATCTAATTCGTCACATGGTCGCCGGTGGCGCAACGGAAACGAGCGGCGTTTTGGGTATGATCAAAATATTAAACCCACCGCACCTGCTGACTAAAGTAAAAAAATATATCCGTGCGCTCGGCATCGACGACGTCGTTCTCGAGCCGCGCGACGGCCGCTATTACATGGGCTTCAAAGGCGAAATTTTTAGCACCGATGCCGAATCAGATTTGGTGCGCCTGCTGTTCGGTCCGCTGAAAGCTTCACAGCTTAAAGTCTTCGACGCCGCAACTTCCGAAGCGTTCGAAAAAATCTTCCCGCTGAACATGTGGGTTTGGGGCTGGGACTCGGTATGAGGATGGAACGTTTATCGGCCTGGCTGCTCCACGGCGTGCACCTAGGTTTGGCGCTCAGCTTGCCGCTCATCGTAATTGTCTTATTCGGCTGCACCAAAATTAAAGAAGAGAAGGCGGACTTCGGCACCGAGGTAACCGGTGAAGACATCGATCGCGCGTTAGGCAAAGCGATCGGCGACGCTTCGCTGGCGGGACTGGCGTTGAATCAGTACATCGACTACGATGTGACCCGCCGTATAGAAAACGAGGACACCACGACGAATCTCGGCGGCACGCGGGTTGAGGTCACTCACCAAGCCGACAACGGCGACTACAATACGTTCACCTTAGAAATTAAAAAAACAAACCGCGTCTCGGGCGGAAATTTCGAAACCATCATTAGCGAAGAACCGCTGAAAATTAGAAAACCGACTTTGATGAACTTGGGCCTCGTCGCCGTACCCGCCCAAAGGGTGCAAAAGATCAGCGCCATGGGCCTCGCGGCGGAAGCCATGGCCGAGGAAAGAAAAGTAACCCGCGTTTCCTACCACAATTTGAGTGAGTTCACCGAAGCCACCCTTCCTCCCCGTGCGGTCGCCTCGCGCGCCGGCTGCGGTGGTCTTAATCCATGCGTTATGTCGGTCCGTTACATCCGCTTCGACATGGTTCAATGGTACGCCGACGGCGGGACCTCGAAGGTGTCGCTCGACTTCGGTTTTAGCGTTCAGCCGCCCTATTTGCCCTTCGGCGAGAATTTCGATCAGTTTAGCGGTTTACTGGTGGTGGACTGCCGCAGCACGTACGTTCCCATCGAGAGCCGCACTGTTTTCGTCCGCGACTGCATGACACTGGAAGATTTCCAGAAATAGCGCTATACAGCCTCCGAGCAGGAGGTTTTGCTTATGAAAAAAGTTGCGGTAATCCTGAGCGGCTGCGGCCACAAAGACGGCACCGAAATCACCGAAGCGGTTAGCGCCTTGATCGCGCTTTCCGAAGCGGGCGCCACCTACCAAGTTTTTGCGCCCGATCAAAAATACGCGGTAAAAGATCATATCAGCAACCAGCCTACCGGCGAATCGCGCAACGCCTTGCTCGAAACCGCGCGCATCGCACGCGGCGACGTTCAGCCCCTCGAAAAATTAAAGGCCAAAGACTTCGATGCCCTCGCCATACCCGGCGGCTTCGGCGCGGCCTTAAATTTGTGTACTTGGGCAAAAGACGGTGCGAACTGCGAAGTCGACGCGCAGGCCGAACGCGCGATCAATGAATTCTATATGGCTGAAAAACCGATCGCCGCTATATGCATCGCACCCGTCTTGCTGGCAAAAGTTTTAGGCGAAGAAGGCATCACGGTCACCACCGGTGACGACAAGGAAGTCGCGGCCGAGATCCAGAAAACCGGCGCGCTGCACGAGACCTGCCGCGTGGATGATTTTATCACCGATCGCGCTCACCGCATTATCACGACACCGGCCTATATGTACGGCGACGCAAAACCTTTCGAAGTCTTCACGGGCGTGCGCAAAGCGATCCGCGAACTCGTCGAGATGGCTTAATGAAAATCTTCGCAAGAGCACTGTTCGCGTTAGTCATTTTGTCTACCCTCGTCCCGGCCTTCGCGGAGCCGCCCGAAACTAAGACGGGTAACGTGATGCCCGGAAATTTTTCGAACATCGAACATTTCTTGAAGGTGATCCGCGCCGCAACTTTTGCGAAGGGCCATGAGGTCAACGAAAGCCGGAGGGCGGTCAATCATCTGCCGCTTTTAGGTCCCGCCCAAATTCACCGCGCGCTGAGTATCTTAGTGAGCAACGAAGAACCGTGGAGAACGAATAACGAGCCCCGGGCCTCGGTGCTCTCAAAAATCTATTCGTCGGTAGTTGCTCTCGAGACCGATCATCAATATTTCGGAAGTCCATTACACTTAGAAACGGGCGTTCTCGCGAGTCGCCTGCTCGAACGTTTTCCCGCCCGATCCGAGCGGCAGCGGAGCATCGTTGAGTTGATGAACCAAGGGGCGTTCTGGACGCCGCGGGATTTGCCGTTCTTTCTTACGCAAATTAAGAACGATCGTTTAGATAATTTTGCGGTGACGATCCTGAGCCTGGCGCCCTCCTTGAGCGAAACCGATCTCGCGAAGTTAGGGGACGCGCTCATCAGCGTACAACCCCGGCAAGCTTTGGAATATTCGATGCTCTATCTTCTCGGGATCGCAACGACGGCTGAGAAAAGTCACCTCGTCCGCGTCTTCGCGGCGGAATATAGTTCGACGCTGAAGAATCAAGCCCACCGCGAGCATTTCCCGGTCGGGGCTCTCGGGCTTAGCGGCGATACGAAAGATCTCGCGCTTTATCTGCAAACTTATTACGACATTGAATCCCCGATTCTCAACGAAGGCGATCATTTTTCGGATGCTTGTCAGATCACCGCCGCGGCCTTGAACCTTATCTACGTTGAGTATTTAAGGAACGATCCCGAAACCCTGGCCGCCGTCATTGCGGCGAGAAACGAACCCTCACTCGGAGTGAAGTCGGCGTCTTCTCATCCGGCCGCCCTCTCATTGTTTTTCCAAAAGTTGGCCACCACGGGCTTCGCCGACGTTGAACTCGATGATTCCATGCCTTACTTCGAAGAAGATCCGAATGTAATTAAGGTTAATTTCGCTGAGAAAGCGCGCAAGAACTCATGCCGGGACGATTTGAAACGCGACAGCTAGCTTTGCCCTGAAACGCTCACCATTTTTTTAGAATACTTGAGTGCTCGGGGGCTAGCCACAGGGACGAAAAGATTTGCGCTTCGCTTGAAGCTTTCCACTTCACTATTTTGTTCGAACTCTCACCGCCGAGCCGGGCCGCCCAACGTTCCGCTTCTTGCGACATAGACCACGCGCTGTAAACTTGGTCCAGCAATCCTTCGCGCCGGGCCTCGGCCGCGCTTAAGACCCGCGCCTCGATGAGTAAACGGCGAACATTGTCTTCGCCGATCTTGCCGGCCCACACCCGCCCCCCGCCCCAGCCCGACGACAGACCGATACGTCGTTGCCAAAAAGCAAAAAACGCATTCGGCGTCGACCAGCGGAAATCGAACCGCGCGAGCCACTCCATCCCGCCGCCGAGCACGTCCCCTTCGATCAGCGCGAGCTTCGGCACCGCCCACGATCCGAAAGTGTTGAGAATGCTTTCGATCTCGCGATTGATTTTCAATCCGGGCGCACGGCCCTTTAATTTCTTATAGTCGGTAAGATTTCCGCCCGAGCAAAAGAGTCGCGGATGAACGCTTCGCACGATCACCGGCTTCTTCCATTTCGCATAGGCTTTTTGGATTTTTTTAAGCTCCCGCGCCGCTTCGAGGCCAAGGGCATTGGCGGCGTCGGGAATGAAAAATTCGATATTCAAAGCATTGGTGGACTCGGTGACTTTAAAGCACTTCATCCACCGATGATTATACTTTTTCGAGCAAACGGCGATAGATATCTGTGCTCTTCATGAACTTCACGCCGAGCCCGTAACCGCCCGCCGCGTGTCCCTTGTGCGTGGTCCACATCACCCGGCCGTGCACGTTGTGCTCTTTCTCGACGTCGGACAAATGCACTTTCAAACGGAGCAAATCACCGACCGATACGCCCGGCTTTTTACTGAGCTCAAAGTATGCGCCACCGCGCGAAAGATTGAACATGTGCGTTTCGTATTTCTCGCCCGAAATGAAAGTCTCGAGCGTCGCCATCAAATTCGTGCGGTAACGGCGAAACACTTGTTGCGGCACCGCGCGCGAGACCATGAGTTTGCGCGCCAAACCTTTCAGCGTCTTCAGCTCAAACGGCCGTTCCAGAAAACAAATCTTATGTTTCTCGTGCATCTCCTCAACGTTGATGTCCGCGGCGGTGTCGGTGATCATCAACATCGGGTACGCGTAACCCAGTTTCCGCAGCGTCTGCGCGTAGGCAATATCTTGTTTAGCCACGTTGCCCGTTTGCATGAGCACGAGATGGATATTTTTTGTTTTGATCGACGTTTCGATATCACGCGGGTCATGCGACAGGATGACTTCGTACGGAAGTTCCGTCTCGATGTAGTTCTTTAAGAAGCGAGCGTCGTTACCTGACTTACAGCTTAATAGCACACGGTGCATGAAACACCTCCCACATGTAAACCTATCGGCACTAGCCGAAAGTCCGTTGAATGTAGGCAATAGTGTATAGAAGGTGGTGTCTCGCTCTGAGATTCTGAATGAATAACGCACCTCTTCCTGTCTGGACAGGAAATGGTGCGTTGGAATTCGAGTCGCCCATTTAGCGCCAGCAGTTCACGTGAGCGCAGGGAGCGTCCATCCATGAGAAAGCTTTTCGAACCGCCATCCCGGCGGTCCGACTTAAAAATTTAAATCAGATTTAATTTCTTAATTTCTGCCGCCGGGATGGCGGCAGAAGGCCACTGTCAGGACGCTAGATATTCTAGTTAAGAAGATGAGGCTATCGAAGAAGAATTCGCGAGCACGGTGATCAACCCAGGATTACCGCGCCGCTTAAATTCCAGGATTTAAACAGCGCACAAATTAGGTGAAACGTTTAAGGGCAAGGGTAGGCCTACCCACAATGAACTAGCGCTTATCGATGGGGGTCCACTTGAGACCCTCTTTACCCATCCACTGACCACGGGGGCGGAAGATGCGGTTCTTCGAATACTGTTCGAAGATGTGAGCCAACCAACCGCTGATGCGCGAAACCGCGAAGATCGGGGTGTAGATGTCTATGGGAATGCCCATGGAATAATAAACGGTCGCCGAATAGAAATCGACGTTGGGCAAAAGCGCTTTGTCTTTTTGCATGACGTCGTCGATCTCTTTCGACATTTGGAACCATTGGGGCTCGCCCATTTTGGCGGTCAACTTTTCGCTTAACTGAGCGAGAACTTTCGCGCGCGGATCGCCGTTTTTGTAAACGCGATGGCCGAAGCCCATGACTTTTTTCTTACCCGCGAGTGCTTCTTTGATCCATTCACGCGCACCGTCCAGCGAGCCGATTTCTTTGAGCATCAGCATCACTTGTTCGTTCGCACCGCCGTGAAGCGGACCCTTCAAGGCCGAGATTGCCGAGGTAACGGCCGAATAGATATCGCTCAATGACGAAGCGGTTACGCGCGCCGCGAAGGCCGAGCAATTCAATTCGTGATCGGCGTGCAAGACCAAACAAGTATCGAAATCTTTCGCCATGCCGGCGTCGGGCTCTTCGCCTTTGAGCATGTACAAGAAATTCCAAGCCAAAGATTTACCGGGCTTCGGTGCTACGTATTCTTTGCCGGCGCGGGTGCGATCGAAGAGAGCGACGAGCGTTCCCATTTTCGCGGTCAGGCGGATCGCCACGCGGCGCTGCTCGGGCGCCTCCATGCTTTGCGATTCGTTATCCCATAATGCTAGCGACGAAACCGCCGTGCGCAACCAAGCCATCGGGTGAACGCCTTTAGTGGGCAAGGTCGCCAGCAACTTAATCTGTTCGGGAGTGAGAGCCATGTTGGCCTCAAGCTCTTTTTTAAGCGCCGCGAGTTCGGTCGCGTTCGGCATGCGGCCTTCCCAGAGGAGGAAAGTCACTTCTTCAAAGTTTGAATTCGCCGCAAGATCTTCTATCGTGTAGCCGCGGTAATTCAAAGTCGCGTCGACGATGGAAGAGATTGCCGTGGAGCTTGATACGACTCCTTCCAAACCTTTATCTAATGCGCCGGTGTAAATTTCAGGTGCGGGAGAAGCCATGAGGAAGTCCTTTGTTGCGTGACATTTCTACTTCCATAATCGTAACGGACCGGCGTTTATTCGTCACTAAGACTTGGCCAATTTTATGACTTTGTCTTTCACTTCCAGGACGACCAGAGTTTGGTCGCGTATGGGTTCACTGCCCTGCCCGAACTTCTGCACCTCGTACAAAATATGATTGCGCAGTTCGTGAACCCCGCGCTTAGGGCCGCTTAGGAAACTGCGGGTCACGCGCTCCATCCCGTAAGCCTCGCCCTCGGGATTGCGCGCCTCAATGACGCCGCGGGTACACAAAACAAGACGGTCGCGCGGATTTAAGTAAATCGAGCCCGATTGCGCCGGCGCCTTGAAGTCCAGTTGCAAAGGCCCGAGGCCCGAGTCGAGCGATTGCACCTCGCCCGTGGAAAAATTCTGATGCAGGACGATCAACTCGCCGGCACGGACGTAACGCATTTCGAAATTGCGGCGGTCGATCAGCGCATAAAACATATCGGCTTGATCAACGTTGTCCATGCTCTCGAGCAATTGGCCGTGCATATCTTGAATGACGAGGTGGGGGTCGCTGCCTTTACGTGCTTCAAGTTGCCCGGTCATCTTCAGGAGTACCCCGAGCAGCAACGAAGACATCATGTGACCCGAAGCACTCGACACGATCACGCCGAAGCGGAAGCGGTCCTCGTGTTCAAAAATATCGAAGTAGTCGCCGCCGCTGATGGTGCTCGGCACAAACTTCGTCGAAAACTCAAAGCCGTTGATGTGCGGAAATTCCGTCGGCACGAGTGCCTTTTGGATGACGTGCGCGAGCTTCAACTCGGCCTGCAACTGCGCGATCAAGCCCTCTAACTTTTGGTTGGCCCGGCCCAACTCTTCGCGAAACCGACGAAGGTCCGCTTGCCGCTCCTTCACTTCTTGTTCGAGTTCGGAAATTCGCGAGAGCAATTGTTTTGGGTCGTGGGTTTGGTCGGACATTACCAATCGTCGGCAACGCGACTCTTTATGTCAAAAGTGATCCTGGACCCCCAAACGATAATGCGCTGCGTGTTACTCCGTTGAAGTCTTTTCAGAGATCAGCTTAACTGTTCTCCGTATGACATTCGACACCCGCTTCACATGGGAAAAGCTCGTCCTTGAGCTCAAACTTTTGCGCAACGAAGACTTCGGTGCGCTCGTGCCGTTGGCCGTGGGAATCAATTCCGTTCTCTGGCCGAACGAAAACGTGGAATCGTGCTTCCGGCAAATTCAGTTCTTTGGTTTTGATATTTTGAAAACCTGCGACGGCATGAAGGAAAGTGAGCGCTGGGAAACTCTGCGCAAATTTATCTTCGAAGAAAAAGCATTTCAGCTTTCGTCGGTTCGCGTGCAAGACGTTTGCGAAGAAGATGTCTTGATGAAATCTATTTTAGACGAACGCGCGGGCCACCCGCTCCCCGTCGTTTTCTTAGTTCTGCACTTGGCGCACTTTCTCGATATCCCGATGGCCTTGATCCAGGCGCGCCATCATTTCTTATTGAAGTGGGTTCGGTCGGGCAAAACCTTGTACCTTGATTTGTACGCCGAGGGCCGCGCGCTCAATGACCAAGAACTGATCGCGATGCTCAACCGCTCGTCTTCGACCTTAGAAGCGTGGAGCGCTAAGCAATTGATGGTGCAATATCTTGAACTGTTGATGGAAACTTTCGAATCGTCACAAAGTCTGTCGCAACTTCACATGATTTATAATCTCATGCTACAGATCGACGACTCCAACATTTCGGTTTTGGGATCGCGCGCGCTACTTCGCCAACGTTTGGGCTTTACCCGCGATGCCTTGAGCGATTTGAAACGCTATTTCTCGTTCGTCGAAAAAACGCACGCCCCGGGCGAGCTTCAACAAGCTTGGATGGAGCTCGAAAACACGCCCGAGCCTCCGCAGCGCAACCTCACCGACGTTCTTCATTAGTTAAAAGAAAATTTTTTTAGAAGTTCAGCATCGAAACGAGGTCGGGCGTTTTTCTCGCGCAGGCAAAAGTGCCGTCGGCTAATTTGACTAGCTTCGCATCCCACGGCACGTTGCACCGGTAGTCACCTTCCACAACTTCGGCGTCGCGGATCAGCTGCGAATCTTCGATCAATTGAGGAATGCAAAACCGGCCCCCGCCATTCGCCAGACCGGCGCTCTCAAAGCGGACCTTGTGAACTCCGACCAGGCTTGCGCAGCCCCCGGCCGGCTCGGCGATCTGCTGTTCCGGGCGCGCGCAAAAGGAGACGCTGCCTTCGCGGGCCGTCGCTCCGACGTACGTCTCCTGGTAGGCCACGGTCAGTTGCTGGCAATAGCTCGTTAAATCCTGAGACCATGCCTGATTTGCGGCAACGGCGGTCACAAAAAGGGCGCAAAAGAGCGAAGCAATACGAGCTGATGACATAGAATCCTCCGGTACGGGTGTAGTGAGCAAGCCCCGTGCCCCAATTTTCATTGCCGAAGGGCCATCCGCCCGGGTACAGAATCCGTCATCAAATCCAGAGGAAATGCATGAAATCGGTTTTGCCGGTCTTTTTAGTCGTCTGTTCTTTCATCGGTTCAGCGCACGCGCATGCGCAAAAAACAGAATTTTGGGAAGCCTTCCCCGCCTACGTCGGTGGCCGTGTTTCTTCCGATCCCGCAACCGCGGAACTCTGTAAATGGGAGAATATTCTTTTGGGCCGGATCACCGACGCAGACTTCGCGGTCATGCGCTACGTACCGGTGCAATCGTTCGACGGCTTGAGCCTGCGTTGTTTTCAAAAAAGAATCGCCGACCTTCTTACGAGCGCCGAAGCGTACTCTTACGCCCGCCAACTCCGTTCAGCGAATCGGTCGAAGACCGCGCCGCAAGTGCCGCTCTCGCCACCCATGGCCGTTTCGCCCGCCGTGCCGCTCTCGCCCGCCGAAGATATTTTTGATTTCCCCGATTTTGAATCGCCGCTGCACTAATTTGAATCGCCGCTGCGCTAAATTTCGAAAGGCGTCGAAATGAACAAATCGGGCACCGCCGCGATTGAGTTACATTTCATCACGCTTACTTTGCTCCCGGAGGTGGATTTGTTGATCTCGACGCCTTCTACATATCCGCGCTTAGCGGCGCTCCGCCCGCTCCAATGGCCAAGCGCCGATACCTAGCGTGCGCTGAGGTAGACGTCGTAGCGGATGCTTTGGCCCTTGAACGAAAAACTGGGCGTCGATTTCAATGCGTGACCCTTCAAAGGTTGTTTGACGACCACGCGGTTAAGCGCCGTGGCGCGGGCGGCATCGAAGAGTTGCTCAAGGTCCAGCGGCGAAGGCTCACCGAGCAGCTCTTGCAACAGTTGCATGTTCTTCGGACTCTTCGCGGATTTCTTCGGCTTGGAAAACATCGGGTCGATGTAGATCACGTCTGGGCGTTCGGTAAGCGGCAGTTTCAAAAGGTAAGTCCGGGCGTCGTCTTCAATCACTTTCAAATTTTTGAATAACGAGCCCACCCCATCCTCGTTCATCGCACGGGCCACGCCGTCGCGAAGGACGGCCGCCACTTCTTTTGATCGTTCGAGCGCCGTGACTTCGCAACCTAGGCAGAGTGCCATCGCCGCGTCTTGGCCGAAGCCCGCCGTGGCATCGAGCAATTTGACTCCGGGTTCGCGCACGCCCAGGGCCCGCGTGAAGATGTGATTTTTGCCCAAGCCTTTTTGTAAACGCTGGCGCCAAGCGATGCCCGAGAAATCGACGAAGTAGGGCTTGCCGCGTTTCTCGTCGGCAAAAGCTAAGCCCCAGCCATAATCGGTTTGCACAAGTTCTACAGCCACGCGACCCCAAGGGCGAAAACCCACCACGCGGTCCAACTTAAGTGCGAGGCCAAAGACCACTTCGAAAGATCCGCCAAGCTCGACGACAACGGCGACGCCGCGAGGTAAATGCGCCGGAGCGTGAAGATCAGCGGCAATCCCACGAGCGGCGACAACAGTAAGAAGCCGAGTTGAAGATTTAAAATCACGCCCGCCGCCGGCGGAATAAACAGAAGCGCGATTCCTTCGATGAGCGCAAACTTGCGCGCACGATCGAAGCTTAAATGACCGAAGAAGGTACGAAAGTTCTCGGCCTTAGCGCGAAACAGATCCTCAAACTGGCGGACCTGAAACACCCATACGGTCAAAAATCCGAACGAGAGTCCGAGCGCAATGTCTTTGAAAGAAGCCTCACCGAAACTAGCGAGCGCGATTCCCGTCGTGAGCAGCGGCCCGAATAACAACGCTAAAGATAAATCGCAAGCGCCGAATCGTACACCGTATTTGCCCGTGATCGTGACAAGCGCGGCGGCGGCGATCGAGCAAACCAAAGCGAGCTCTAACGGCGCGTTCAAAAACGCGGGCACGCCGAACAAAACGGCCAACGCAAAATTGACCCAGGCCCAACGCTTCATCGCGCTGGCGGTGACCCAACCTTTTTGAATTACTTGCGACCCGCGGCGGTGATTCAAACGATCAAAGCCACGCAAGTGATCTTGCACGTCGTTGGCCAGGAAAACGGCGGTGTGCAAAAAGAAAAGCCCGGCTAAAGCAAACCACGACGGCCACTTCGTCCATGCATTAATGGATTGCACATGAAGCAACCACGCCGCAACCGCCGGCCCGAGCGTAAGCCCGAAAAGCTCGGGGCGCGCCGACCAAAAATAAACTTTCCACCACGCGGGCGCGGCCACTTTTTCGAGCGTGAGCACGCGAAACGTTACGCGCTCTTTCGCGGTGGCCGCGTGGTAAGTCTCGACCGGTAACGCGCGATGCGTTTGTGAAAACGTACCCCAAAGGTAGGAGTCGAAATCAGGATCATTTTTCGTAAGGGTTATGAACTCGGTGCTCATCGGCTTTTACGGAAATAAAGAAGACTCGGTAGACCCATAAGGTCGTTGATCAGCCCAAGCGCTTCGGGCGCCAGCCGTGACTCTAACGATTTTGCCTTGTGATCGTAAAGCTCGATCACCTGGCGATTGAGATCGTCGAATTCCTGTACGGCACGGTTGAATTCGGCGATGCCGACCAAAGCTTTAACCGCGTCCAACGTTTCGCATTTTCGTAACAGCTGTTTCTGCTCTTCTTTGAAATTGCGCGCGAGGAACGCGGCGAAAGAATTTAGGTATCCCGACTTCAAATCGCCGAGCAGGGCTTTGCCTTCATCATTACGGATGTCGAAATCTAAAAGATCGTCCCCGCGCTGAAAAAGTAAACCGAGCAGCGAACCCATTTCGTCCAAAGTCTGATGTAAAGATTCGTCGTAATTTTCTTGGATGATAAATGGCGCGCGTAAACACCATTTGAAAAGCGAAGCGGTTTTTAAATCGTGAACTTGATCGAGCTGATTCAATTGCACGTTCCAGTCACGCATCAAAGAATCTTGAATCCACTCGCCTTCGAGCAGATCCGAAATCATCTCGGCGGTGTACTGGATCAGTCGGAGGTTCCCGAATCGCGACAAATTCACCATCACGCGCGCGAGCAAGTAATCACCCGCCAGCACGGCGTACTCGGGACTATACTTGAGCCAAGCCGCCGTTTTATTACGGCGCAAGGCCGAGCGGTCGATCAAATCGTCGTGCAATAAAGATGCATTGTGAATGAATTCGATGGTCTGCGCGAGCAGCAACTCTTGTCGCTCGTTGAGTGAGAGGTGCTTACCGATGCGCTGGATCAGCTTTGAGCGAAAACCTTTACCGGCCGAAAACAAATCGTCGTACAACGAATGCAGCTTAGGCAGGTACTTCGGAAAATCATCTTTGCTGAATATTTTCAGGTCTTTCACTACCCTCATCGGTACCTAGAATTGACTCTTTAAGTCAACGGTGATCTCTTCTTTGCATGAGCGCTAATCCCCTCGTATTTCAGGTGCCTTTTGACGAGTCCGACGGCGAGGGCATCGTTTTCTTTGGCAATTATTTCCGCCTCGCGCACCGCGCGCTTGAGCAATGGTTACCGACCATCGGCATTCCCTGGGACGAGTGGTTTAAAAATAAAGATTGGGGCGTTCCGCTTCGTCACGTCGAAGCCGACTACTTACGGCCGCTGCGCCCGGGCGATTATTTCGAAGCCAAAATTTTGGTGGTGAACATCGGCGAGAGTTCGATTCACTTCGCCTACGAATTCGTGGATAAAAAAGGTGAGGTCTTAGCTAAACTAAAAACCTCACACGTCTTCGTGAGCCGCGCGGCCCAAGAAATGAAAAAGCTCAAGATCCCCGACGACGTCCGTAGTCGCCTCGGGGCCCATACCCAAAAACCTTTGGGTTCCTAATTTAGAAAGCAAAACGTGCGAGCACGCTTAGTTCCGTCATCGAGTCGTCTTTGATTCCGGCCGAGCTTGATTTGTAGTTGGTTGAAGCCGACGCCAAACGCGGGATCAACGTCACGCGCGGAGTGAAACGCAACGGAACGTAGATTTCCAAACCTATCGTAGACGACTTATCGTAAAGTTCTGTTTTCGAGCCGCTCGATTTAATTTCGGTCGCGGCCGAATCTTTGTAATTAAGCGCGGCGCCCAGCGAAACGATCTTCGGGAAGTTATATTCGTAAAAAATTGCGGCGTTCGTTTCCTGGCGCTTGCTCTCTTTGTACGAACCCGCGGGCGGCGTATCGTCTTGGGTCTCACGTTCGCTTTTGAAAAGATCGTAGCTTACGCGACCGCCGATGATCATGTTGGTCAGGAGAAATTCGGCACCGAAGAACGGCG
The DNA here is from genome assembly GCA_947444305.1 of Pseudobdellovibrionaceae bacterium. Classification (GTDB taxonomy): domain Bacteria; phylum Bdellovibrionota; class Bdellovibrionia; order Bdellovibrionales; family UBA1609; genus JALHOQ01. Next base: position 48,443 of record CANEZP010000005.1, read on the forward strand.
CGAACTTCGTTCCGCCCGTGGCTAAATTTGAATCGCCGTCTTTATCCAACTTCCTTTTGCCGATGGAGCTCGAGATATCCGCACCGAAACGTAAAGCCGCGATCCCAACCGGTATCCGAAAGTTGGCCGTGATGATGGGATCGAACAAACCGCTCTGGACCGTATCGTCGCACGTCGTACCCGGGCAAATGGCATCCGTTCCACCGATGCCGACCGCGAGGCGCCCGCTCAACGAGAAAAGATCGCTAAAGCCGTACTCACCCATCACGCCGAGGGGCAATAAGGTGGATTCGCGTTTGTTCTGCGAGGCTTTTGCCGATTGTTTGCGCGACATGACGCCGGTGAACGGCGACAATTCAAACGTTCCGCCGGTTGCTTGGTGCAAGTATTGCGAACCGGTGTTCGACGGACCTTCGGGCGTATTCTGCGCGCCGATATCTTCGGCGTGGGCCGAAGTCATAAACAATAACGTAGCTAGTGAGAGCAAGGCCGGACGGCTAAACATAGATGTCTCCTCAAATTAGGTTGTTCTTTCGATTAACATAAGCGCAATTGCGCAAGCAAGGCCGCGCGTTTCACCTTGCCGAGTTCGCCGCGCGGGATCGCCGGCACCCAACAAAATTGCTTCAGCCGGTGCGGACCCGAGGCGCCCGCGTCGTAGGCGTTGAAGCTTTCCTCCCACAGCTTTAGCGATTGCTTCGAAGCAAAAACCAAAATCAAGTCGTGACCCGCGCGGCCACCGGGCACCGCGAGCACGGTCAAGTCGCCGGTCAAACCGCGCTCACCGAAATACGCACGGACCTCGTGCTCAACCTGCGGTACCGGCACGAGCGCGCCTAAAATCTTTACGACTTCATCACGCCGGCCTAAGACCTTAAGCCGATTATCTTTCCACTTGCCGAGATCTTCGGTCGGTAACCAGCCGCCGCGCAAGGGATCTTCGAGACTAAACCACCCGTCGGTACTTGCGCGGGCCACGTAACGACAAACGGATTTCGCACGCACGAAAATTCTTTGCTTCCGCAATTCGATTCCGGCGTGCGGAAGTACGGTAAGATCCGGATAATCCGTTTTACGGAGCGATCCGAGATCCGCCGTGGCGACCTGCGATGCCGATTCGGTCAATCCGTAACTCGGAAGCAAAGGCCAACCGAGCTCCCGGCCCTTCCGGTATACGGCCGGATCGAGCGCACCACCACCGACGACGATCGCGCGCACCGGTTCCGGGCTTCGTAATCCGGACGTGACGAGATCATAAACTTGCGTCGGCACGAGCGAGCAAAGCGTGATCCGGTCACGTCCGGCCAGCGCCACGAATTCTTTCGGATTCCATTTGTTTTGGACGGAGACCTTCGCGCCGGACAAATGCGCACGCGCGAGTATACCCAACCCACCCACGTGGTACGTCGGTAAGTTTAACAGCCAGCGGTCAGACTTCGTCGATTTTAGGTGCGCGTTCACCGCACGTGCCGAAGCGAGTAAAGCCTCGCGGGTCAGACCGATCGCTTTGACCTCGTTCACGCTTTGCGTGCCCGACGATAAAACCCAAATCAGATCTTTATCCGTGGGCGCGCGCCTCTTCATTTCAAAAACGATTTTCTTCTGCCAAGCGGGAAGCTTAGGCGAATGTAACCAAACGGCGGATTTCCCGCCCGTAAGTTGGCGCCAGTTCAAACGAGACGCTCCCACTTAAGACCGTTAAGAATCTCGTCGAAACCGAAGCCGGTACCCGTGGTCGGTTTCAGCCGTGGTCCCGCGCAAAGCCATTCGTTTGCGAACGCATCGGGCGCGTAAAGCTCGGGCGCGGCCAGCCCGCAGATATCCATCTTTTTCGGGTGGTCGGAATAAAAGCGCGCCGCCGACCACGCGGCGCACGCTTGACCGAGCGTATGATCCATCGCGTGGGTAAAAATAAATCGGTCATAGCGCGAGAGTTCGGTTGCTTCTTCCCGCGCGGGTTTCACGATGCGAATCTTAGCGCGGGCCTGCGCGTACCAATCGTTGGCCCACGGGCCTTCGACGGTCACCGGATCGGCGGCGGTTGGGTCCTCGACGAGATCGATGCGTGCGTGTACGTCGGCACCGAGCGATTCCCACCAAGAGTCGAAGTGCGCCGCGCTCAGTTTTCCGTTGAGATCGATGCGCCAAAAAAGCGGCGACGCGTACACGAGCTGCAGAAGTATCTCGGTCTCGGCCGCGAGATCGTGACCCATTTTCACTTTGAGGTGCGTAAAACCGGCTTTGTGCCATTCGTTCAAGACACGGGAGTCAAGCGTTCGGATGTCCGTCACTAAGCGATGCGAGCGCGGGAGAATCAAACCCGCGAACGCATTCTTCTTCCGCAACCGGAACTCGCGATCGATATAATTAAAGTCGAGCGATCGCTTCGCAAGCGGTGTGGGCTGAACCGCGCGTAAGGATAGAAGGTGCTCGGGTAATGCAGCATCACCGAACTCGGGCCACGGATGCAAATCACTGTAGCCAATTTGCTCCAGGGCCCACTCGGCTTTGATCAACGCTCCCGCACGCGGCTTGAACCGCGGATCAACGGGATTCAAGTCGTACATGCAGACCCAAATTTTCATCGGATAAGAAACCCCACGCTCATCATCACGCCGAACAACATGTGCACCAAGGCGGAGAGCGCGAGCAAGCGGTTGTACTCACGGCTCGCCTGCGTATTGAGAAGGGTCATCGTCACGCGTAGCGCGACGGGTACCGCGAGCAACGGCAACAACGCCGCGAAGATCGCGCCTTGTAGCAGCCAGAAAATATTGAGCGCGAAACTTAAGACAAGAAGGACCACGACCTCGAACCGGCCCCACCGCGGGCCGACCCTCACCGCGAAAGTTTTTTTACCCACCAAGCGGTCTTGATCGATATCTCGTAAATTATTAATCGCGATCAAGACGGTGGCGAGCAACCCGATTTGCAAACCGGCCACGACCGCGGGCAAGGTCAAAGTTTGGGTCTGCAGGAAGTAAACACCGCCGACGGCAACGAGCCCGAAAAAAAGAATGACGAAGAGATCACCCAGCCCGACGTACGCGAGCGGGTAAGGGCCACCGGTGTAGCAGTAGCCCATCAGTAACGAGACGATCCCGACGGCAAGGATCGGGTAACCGCCCAGCCAGACCAACGGAATCCCGAGCAGCAACGCTAATCCGAAAAATCCGAGACCCATAAGCAAGACGGCGTTGGCGCTAAACCAACCCGATTGCGCCGCCCGCGCTTCGCCCAAACGTGTTTCGGTGTCGGCGCCATTTTTGAAGTCGATCGCGTCGTTGACGAAGTTGGTGCCTATTTGGATAAAAATGGCGGAGAACAAAGCGAAAACCGAAATCCAGGGCGTGACCGGCGTGCCTTCGAACTTAACGAGCGCCGTCGCGACCATCACGGGGATCACCGCGGCCGAAAGAGTTTTCGGACGCGCGGTCAGCAGCAACGAATAAATCGGTGAGATCCTCACCGGCTGGACGGCGTTCAAGGCAGGCGCGGGAATTTATCAAAGTTAGGTTTGCGCCGTTCAACGAAGGCTTGCTTACCCTCTTTGGCTTCTTCGCTCATGTAGTAAAGCATCGTCGCGTTACCGGCGAGATCAAGTAATCCCATTTGCCCGTCGCAATCGGCGTTCAGCGCCGCCTTCAAGCAACGGATCGCGATAGGCGAATGTTGCAAGATTTCGCGCGACCATTGAAGCGTCTCTTTTTCGAGCTCGGCAAGCGGAACGATTTTGTTCACCAATCCCATGTCCATCGCTTCTTGCGCGTTGTACTGACGGCAAAGGTACCAGATTTCGCGCGCTTTCTTTTGCCCGACGATGCGGGCGAGGTACGACGAACCGAGACCGCCGTCGAAAGAGCCGACCTTGGGACCGGTTTGACCGAATTTGGCGTTGTCGGCCGCGATCGTTAAATCGCAAACGACGTGCAATACGTGACCGCCGCCGATCGCGTAACCGGCCACCATGGCGATCACGGGCTTCGGCATAAACCGGATTTGTTTTTGGACATCGAGGATATTTAAGCGCGGTACACCGTCGTCACCGACGTAACCCGCGTGGCCACGAACCTTTTGATCGCCACCCGAGCAGAAGGCATCGGGACCTTCGCCCGTCAGGATGACGACGCCGATGCGCGGATTTTCGCGGGCTTCTTCAAGCGCGTCTTTCATCTCTTTCACCGTTTGGGGGCGAAAAGCGTTGCGTACTTCGGGGCGGTTAATCGTGATTTTCGCGATGCCGTCTTCGGTGACTTGAAATTTAATGTCTTTGTATTTTTTGAGGTCGGTCCAATTTTCCATAAGGCTTCCCTACTTGTTCGCTAAGGCTAATTTTTTAAGGAGTTCTTCTTTTTCGATCGCCACGGTGTATTTAAAACCGCCGATAAATAATTTGATGTGCCCATCCACGCGCTGGCTGGCCGGCACAACTTCAAACGCACCGACTTGATCGGGACGAATGTAGATCGTTTGATTCTCGGTGGTTTTGAGTTCGACGAAACCGTCTTGCATAATGCTCCTCATCGTTATCGATATCTATCGATCGATCCATTTGGCGACGAAGTCCGAAGCGTCGCTGATCAACCGGTGTCCCGAGTTTGGAATGATAGTTATTTGCCCCTGAACCGGCAGATCCTGCAAGGTTTTCGCCATTTCCAAATATTTTTGATCCAAGGCGCCAAAGGCCCACTGCACCGAGGGTCCGAGTCGGCGCACGTGTTCTTTATCGAACGGATGTTTGGTGACCGACCAATTCGTTAACGAGAGCGGAAGAACCTCACGCAACTTTTCGGAGTGCCGGCGCGCCGATGTGTCGGAGTGGGTGAAGACACTTTGCTCCTGCCAAGCCGTCTCGAGTTCACGCCACGGCTGCGATTCAAAACGCTCGCGCCAAAGCTCTTCCCAGACGGCGCGGGCTTGTAGGTCTTCTTTTCCGATGAACGCGGCCCCCGACATGAGTAGCGCTCCGGCAAAACGGCCGGGGTTGGCGATGATCGCGTTAAGCGCGAGCCGTGCGCCCATCGAATAACCGACGATGCGAAGGGGTTCGCGACCGGCGTGGTGATGGAGCCAGCTTAAAAAATTCTTCGTCCACGCGGTCAGATCGTGCTTGGGTGAAAGCGGGCCGTCTTCGTAGAGATCAGGCACCAGCACCTCTTGACCGAGCGAAATTTTTCCGAGGACCGAATTCCAATCTTGGGGCTGGCCCCAAAAGCCGTGCAGTAAAACCGTCACTTCGAAACCTCCCAGGCTTGCCAAAATTCTTCGGTCTGGCGGGCGTCGGGAATTATTTCGATAACCTGCCGCCCGTCACGGACGGGTGAGGGTTTTTCTAAACGCCGGTAATCCAGCGACCACATCTTTGCCCAGTGCTCGAAGCGCAATTGGTGCGCGTTCAAGAACATCGGATTGCGAAACATGCGGTTAAAAATTTGCCCGCCACCGTTATTGATGACGACTAAGTTAAAACTTTTAAGCGGGCGCTGACTTAAGGCCCAGGGGCCGCTCAGGTCGTAAAGTAAAGAGAGATCTCCGATCAACGCCCAGTTTGACCGGTCCTCTGCCGCCGCGCCGGCGAAGGTCGACACGAGGCCGTCGATGCCGTTGGTTCCGCGGTTCGCGAAGACATCACGGGTGGCCCCGGCGAACGCTGCGAAATCCCACTCGCGAATCGGCAAGCTGTTGCCGAGGAACAAACGCCCGTCGCGCGGCAACTGCCGGCTTAACCATTCGACCCACGCCGGCTCGCTTAGGTCATACTCTTTGAACAAAACCTCGCGACGTTGCGCCAGGTCTTCGTCTTTTTGCTTCTCTACCGGATTCCAAAAATCAAATTTGAGTTGGCGCGGCAGATCTTCGAGCGCGTGAACCATCGTTACACGCGGCGAACCCCCGTAAGGGATATTCGAAAAACAATGCACCGGTAAATCGGAGTTTTCCAGATCACGCCAGTAACGAAGCGTCGGAACGGAGCCCACGCGGATTACGCCGTCGAAATTGAGATGGGCGATGGACTTCTCGCCGGCGCGTAGCTCAAACTCCCGTAGCGAAGCATGGCCCCGCAAACGCGAGGTTCCTTCGAGATAAAGGGGGCGCTTCCACCCGGCCAAAATCGGCTCTACGAACTTCGCCTCGTTTTCGGTCAAGCCACCTACGATAACGAGTGGTCTTTTGCACTCGATGAACGGCGCAGCCGCGGACCTTGTTCGCGCACCCGCGGGTTCAAACGGAGAATCTCCCGCGCCCAAATTCCACGCGTGAAACTCGCCGCTCAACAATGGCTCGTCGAATGAAATGTTCACGTGCACCGGGCGGCGGGCCGCCAATATGGACAAGTCACCGTCCCAATCATTTTCGATGTCAAATTGCCCGCCCACGTAGTGTGAAAAAAGGCCGGGCTGCGTGATCGTTTGCGGAGCGCCGCTGCCGCGGTAGCGCCGTGGGCGGTCGGCCGTGATCATGAGGAGCGGCAAACGCTGAAAATCGGCTTCGATGCACGCGGGTAATAATTCGGCGGCGGCGGTGCCCGAAGTGGTGATGATGCCGACGGGCCGGCCCTCCGCCTGCATCCGCCCGAGCGCAAAGAAACCGGCGCTGCGCTCTTCAAAGAACGAGTAGGTTTTAAAAGTCGATTGTTCACTTAGAAGTTTGATGAACGGGGCATTGCGCGCGCCCGCGCACAAAATCAATTCACGAACGCCGGCGGCCCACGCGGAAGTCAGCACGTCCTGCGCCAGGCGCAAATTGCTCACAGCTCGACGCCCAACGCGCGGAAGATGGAGTCGCGCTTCAGCTCTAACTCTTTCCACTCTTTAAGAACTTCGCTTTCGCGCACAATGCCGCAGCCGGCGCCCACGCGAAGCGAGGAATTTTCCCACTGTACATTTCGGATCGCGACCACGCAGAGCATTCGCTCACCGTCGGTAAAACCGAACGGTGCGCCGAACCGACGGCGGGTTGCGTGAAAGGGCTGACGCTCTAACCACTCGACCGCGGGTTTACGCGGCCAGCCCCCGAGCGCGGCGGTGGGATGAAGATGCGTGATGAGCTCTTCAAACTTCGGCGCATTTTCTAATTTCACTTCGATCGGCGTGAAGAGGTGCTTCAGCGGCCCGTACTCACGCTCGATGGTTCGCCCGATGCTGATCGCACCCAAGGCCTTCAATTCCCGGCGGATGTGTTCGATCACCAAGCGGTGCTCGTGCATCTCTTTCGCATCGTCGATGAGCGGAGGGGTGCCGGTCTTGGCCGTCCCGGCGAGCGCCATCGTTCTTAATATCCCGCCTTCGACGGCGAACAAAATTTCGGGCGTGACGCCGGCGAGGCCCTCGTCGTCGAATTCAAATCCGTAGGCAAATTGCCCGGGCAAATTTTTATTCGCGAACATCGTGCGCGAGAGCGGCCCGCTGAATTCAAAATCGGTCGAGACCATGGGCACGACCTTCTCGAACTCACCGCCTTTGATCTTGCCGGCAATACCTTCGAATAGGTCTTCGAAGCCGGCGGAGGAAGGCTCGGCCTTCGATATAAGCTTCGGAAGGGGTCGGCGCTCGAAAGTGACGTGTTCGCACTCCTCGCCTAACAGCCAAGGTTCGGGCGTAAGCAAAGAAAAATCGGGAGCGAAAAAACTTAATGAGTTTGGTGCAGGAGCCGTGGAACGCTCACGGATCTTCAGCGTTTTATGGAACGTGTCGCCGTTCAGCCACGCTAGTCCACTCTGTATTTCACGTGCCTGTTTTAACATATGAAAATCACTGCCACTTTTTTAATCCGTGACATGCCTGCTCTGGTTGACTTAAAACAGGGAAGAATGAATCACAAGTTAAGCGGCGTCAAGGTAGGTTCGGGCACCATCGGCACAGGCACCTTCTCGGTTTGGGCGGGGCCGTGCTCCGTTGAATCTGCCGAACAATTTGCGAAAACTGCGGCCCTCGTTAAACGCTTCGGCGGAGTGGGTTTGCGTGGTGGGTTATTCAAGCTACGTACCGACCCCACCGCGTTCCAAGGTTTGGGCCGCGAGGCCTACGACATCGCCAAAAAAGTAAAAGCCGACGTCGCCTTGCCCTTCGTTTCCGAGATCACCGATCCCCGTCAAATCAGCGATCTCCTCGACGTGGTCGATATGTTTCAAGTCGGTTCGCGCAATATGCACAACTACGCGCTTCTCAAAGAACTCGGGCAAACTAAAAAGCCGATTTTGTTGAAGCGTGGTTTCGCCGCGACCTTCAAAGAATGGATGCTCGCCGCCGATTACATTTTTAAGGGCGGCAACGAAGCTATCGTCTTGTGCGAGCGCGGTATCCGCACGTTCGAAACAAGCACGCGCAACACTTTCGATATCAACTCAATTGCTTTAGCCAAGATTGAAACTCCGTTTCCCGTCATCGCCGATCCTTCGCACGGTACAGGCCGCGCGGATTTGGTCGTGCCCATTTCGCTCGCCGCCGCGGCCGCAGGCGCCGATGGTCTGCTGATCGAAGTGCACCCCGACCCCGCCACCGCCAAGTCCGACGGCAACCAGTCGCTGACCTTCGCGCAGTACGAAACGCTGATGACAAAACTTCCGAAGTTGCTTAATGCTTTGGACCGAAAGATGGCGGTGATCTGATGCAACACGAAGGACCCAAGGCCGAAGAAATCAAAAATCTGTTCGCGGCGGTGGCCACCGGCTACGACAAAGCCAACGACGCAATGACCTTGGGGCTTGCCCACTTGTGGCGGCGTAAACTTGTTGCGTGGAGTGGCGCAAAAGCCGGCGATCAAGTCTTAGACTGCGCGACCGGCACCGGCGATCTCGCACTTGAATTCAAACGCAGCGTGGGCACCACGGGTAAAGTCTTAGGCACCGACTTTTGCGCCGAGATGCTCGAGCTCGCACCGCCCAAGGCTAAAAAGGCCGGCCTCGACATCGATTTCCAAATCGCCGACGCCATGAATTTACAATTCGCCGACAAACGCTTCGACATCGCTTCGATCGCCTACGGAATCCGCAACGTTGCCGATCCCGAAAAAGCATTGAGCGAGATGGCCCGGGTCGTTAAACCCGGCGGCCGCGTGATGATCTTAGAAACCGGCGACTCGCCCGATCACGCCCTTCGCCCCTTCTTTGATTTTTACTTCCGCAAGGTGATTCCGCGCGTGGGCGGCTGGGTCACCGGCAAGCGTTTCGCGTACGAATACCTGAACAATTCGTCGCGCGGTTTCCCGAGCCGGGACCGCTTCCTCGAATTGATGAAGAACACCGGCCGCTACGAAGATCTCGAGTTCCGCGTTTTATTCGGCGGCGCAAGCTTCATCTACCGCGGCGTCGTAAAATCGAAACCCACGATCAACTAACCTATCCTCGTTAAAAGACGATCCTCCACGCCCACACGTGGAGTTCCGAGCATTCCCTTCTCCCCCTAAATATAAACTCCCAAGCATTCAAGTCTTCACGCCGCGGACGGCGTGAAGAAGGCCCTCACACGGATGGTCACCCTCCCGCACAACAAAATCAGCCTCCTCGAAGACGAAAGCTGACAAAAGACCCCACCGAAATACCATCGGTCACGAATGAAGCAGCTCAAACTCCTGAAAGCAGAAAAGAACTTCTACGGCGGCACCTTCCGCAACAAAAGAAAGGGCCGTCAGGGCAGCCGTCCGCTCGCCACGAAGCATTCGATGCATCTAGTTTTAAGGTCTAGCCAAGCGACGGGCGCAAAATCTTTTCTTAAGCACCGCAAAAAGGTGCGCGGGATCATCGATCGCTTCGCGAAAAAATACGCGGTGAAGATTCACACGCTCGCGAATGTCGGGAATCATCTGCACCTGCATCTCCAGCTCGCAAACCGGTTCACGTATGAAGCTTTTATCCGCGCGGTGACGGGTTCGATCGCGTTGGCAATGACGGGCGCGAGTAAGCTTAAAAAGAACAAAGGAAGATTTTGGGACTACCGTCCGTTCACGCGCGTGGTGATCGGATTTCGGGCTTTTTTAGGAGTGCGGGATTATGTCTTAGTCAACCAACTCGAAAGCCAGGGGTTCGAGCGCGATGATGCGGAAATCGTCATCCGGGAGTTCGGGCCGCGGAGCTCGGCCTAGCGAGCCCCCGGTCGGAGCGGCCGATCAATCCGCTTCGCTGGCCGACTCGAACTTTTCGATCTGAGCGTCGGTCGGTCGTTGGATAAAGAACAAAATAACGATGGCGATCAGCATCGTGCCGGCGATTTTAAAATCTTCGGCCTTCGCGTGCGCCATCATCGCGACCGTACCGATCACGCCGAGCACGGGCACGAACTGCGGGATGCGCCAACGGGTGACCCGGCGTTTGCTGCGGCGATCATTCTTCTGGAACATGAACAAACTTGCGTTCATGCACATGAACACCAACAAAACGAAAAGGCTGGTCGCGCGGGCGAGCGAAGCGACGTCGCCTACGTAGGCGAGCACGAGAAAAACGACGAAGACGATCGCGATGGCGACCCACGGCGTTTTCGTACGCGCGTGGACCTTAGAGACGAACTTAGGCAGCAGACCTAAATTACCGAGCCCGTACATCAAACGCGAAGCCATGATGAAATTAAGCAGGGCCGTGTTGGTCACCGCAAACAGCGCGATCACGCTAAAGATTTTTGCAGGGAACCACGGCCACGCAATTCGAATGACGTCGACCAACGGTTCTTTCGAAACGGCGAGCTTGTCGGGCGCCATCACGCTGACCGCGACGATCGCGACCAACATATAGATAACGGACGCGATTAGCATCGCCAACATTAGGGCGAGCGGAACCGTGCGCTTAGGCTTAATCACTTCTTCGCTAACGTTGATCAGATCTTCGAAGCCGACGAAAGAATAAAAGGTAAGAACCGCGCCCGACAAAACCAAGGTGGGCGTCAGCGCACCGGCGTTCGGGATAGATTGCACGTCGAAAAGGTTCACCTGGCCGATGTACGGTACGCCCGCCGCGATGATGAGAATTAACCCGGTGACTTCGATCACCGTGCAAATCGTGTTTGCCCACATTGATTGTTTAATCCCGGCAAAAACAATCCCCGCCAGCAATAAACAGAATCCAAGGATACCGATCCATACGGGAATGAAATCGAGCATGCCGTTGAGGTAGCCGGAAAAAATATTTGCGGCGGCGGCCATCGAAGTCAGACCCGAAGCCATGGTGGCCATGCCCGCGACGAACGCCAGGAACGGGTTTCGGAAAGCCTTCCAGATGATAAAGGAACTACCGGCCGCGCGCGGGTAACGTGCGCCGAGGGCGGCGTAACAAAGCCCCGTTAACAACGCGAGCAAAAAGCTGACGAGAAACGCGAGCCATACGAAGTTGCCGAGCTGGCCCGCCGCTTTACCGACGAGGCCGTAAATGCCCGAACCTAATATATCGCCCACTCCGTAAAGAGTGAGCGCGAATAATCCAATGTGCCTTTGAAGCTTCGACATCCGGCTACGGTAGCACCCGGATGTGAATTCGCGAACAATTGTTTTTTGAAGCTTTGTTAGTTGAGTTTGTTAGAGCGTTTGAAAACGCGGAGTAAGCTGACTTTTTCTTCAGAGAGAAAAAGTTCGAGAACTTGATCGGTCGAGAGTCTGTAGAGTTTTTTGATTCTAGGAAGTTTTTGAACGGGAAAGCGGCAGCGGCCACGTTCAACGTTCGAAATAAATTGCGGCGTGGAGTAACCGAGCTGATCCGAAACGTCGCGCTGAGTGAGCCCGACTTTTTCGCGCAGGGTTTTCCATTGATTGCCATTAACTCTAGAACTGGTTCGGTTTGATTTGGTATTCATAGTTCGAACGGAATTATCATACCCGGTCGAGCCTTGCCAGAAGTATTTGATCCGCGAGCACTAACCACGTCATCGCCTCAAGAACGGGCACCGCTCTCGGAACAATGCACGGATCGTGTCTCCCTTTCTTTGCAACTTCTAAACGGGAAGAGGTTGGTTTGAAAGCGACGCGCATCGTGATCGGTTCACCACTCGAGATTCCGCCCCGGATTCCGCCGTAGTCTTGGTCGACGTCATGAAATTCTTTCCCCGATTTTTCGGCCGCGGCGAAACCTTGTCCCACTTCAACACCGCAAGTGGCGCCGATGCTTAAGAAAGCTGAACTTAACTCTGATTTTAATTTGTGGAATACAGGTTGACCTAAGCCCTTAGGTAAACCAATCAGCCTCATATAGGCCTTGCCACCGTAGCTCTCGCCGGTTTCGCGAGCGCGCGACAGCATCAATTCCATATCTTCATTTTTTTCTTCGGACGGGCAGCGGAGCGAAAATTCATCGGCGTGCCACGGGTCTGTTTCTAAAGCTTCGGCCGCGTCGAGCGCTTCGGCGTCGGTCATGCCGATCACCCCGATGTTCTGCACGAACGCAATTACGCTGGCTTCCGGGTAAAGCTGTTGCACGAACATGCGCGCGACCGCGCCGCCGATTACGCGGCTGACCGTTTCTCGTCCGGACGCCCGGCCGCTGCCCCTCGGATCCGAATGTCCGTACTTATCGGCCCAAAGGTCGGTGGCGTGCCCCTGACGCTTCTCTAAAGTTTTTTTGTCGTAGTCTTGCGAGCGGGCATCTTCGTTGAAAATCACGGCGCCGATGGGCGTGCCTAATGTCTTGCCCTCGTAAACGCCGGACAAGATTTGTACGAGATCCTTTTCGGCCCGCGCGGAGACGTTCGGACCGCTCCCCGGCCGGCGGCGTTCGAGCGAACGATTGAGCATATCTTGCTGCCAAACGACGCCCGCGGGGCAACCGTCGATCACCGCACCCATCGCGGGTCCGTGGCTTTCGCCGAAAGTGTTCAAACAAAATACGCGGCCGAACTGATTGCCTCTCAAAACTTGCCCCTTAAGTTTTTTCGTTAAGCCAAAATGTGCGTTGAAATCCGGCCTGTAGCTTAAACATTTTCAAGCCCGATTGATAGGGCAAGTTGCGCATCACCGCCCACTCGAGTCCCGGCGAATCGTCGGCGTAATTAAGATCTAGCACCAAACCGGCACCGGCCTCTTCGCCCGGAAAGCGGAAGTCACGCGCGCGTCCCGCAGCCCAAATCAAAACTTTAGCTTGCCCGAAATTTTCGCTCCCCGCGCGAGGCAAGCCCGTGCGTGCGGAAAATTCTTTTAAGTTGGGGAACGCCGCGCGAACGCTCGAGCGGACTCCCCCGCCGCCCCAAAGCCAAACCTCACCGGGAGTGGCCGCGAACTCGGCGGCGATTTCTTTTAGCGCAAGCACGTCGGTGTTGTGGCCTTGGATTGTTTCATGTGACACGCGAAGGGTATTTACCGCGTTCAGTTCCTGCGCTTCGGGCGTGAGCGAGCCGCAAATCTGAAACGCCGCCTTCTTTAACGGCGCGGTGACCGCCGCGTGCGTGAGCCCGAGCTTTCTTAAGAACGAAAAAGCCACGGCGAACTCATCTTCGTTCACCGGTATCGCCACGAAGGGCATGCCCCGTTCTTTAAAAAAATCTAAATGCTCGACCGGGGAACGGCTATGGCCGACCGGTGAACCGAGCACCGCCGCGAAGTGGTGATTGAGTTCCGGTTGTAAACGCATTTGCCAATAAAGCGGCTGATCGGCGGCACTGCCTTCGTCTTCGCGGTAAAAGTGTACCGGCATCCTTGCGCCGAACAATGAGCGATACCAACGCCAGCGCCCGTCTTTGGACCGAGGTAAAAACGCGCGCTTTTGCGGATCCCGCAACCACCAGTCGTGACCTAATTCCAGCTCCTCGAAGCTGTCGATGTTGACGGCCAACTTGTAGATCTCCGCGCGCAAGCTCCCGAACTTTTTGAAACTGTTGGCCAGCGTCCCGTCCCGCTCGTGAAGTGAAAGGATTTGCGCCGGCGCCGGCGGCGGTCCGAGCTCGAGGGCCCAGTCGCTCGGTCCTTGCGCGATTCGGCCCGGCGCCGTACGAACCGAACTCAGAATTTTTTCCGCCGGTAATAGCTCGTTCGCCCGGCTCATCTGTACGGCGGTCAAAACATCGTCGCGAAGCTCCCAACGACGCGTGCCCCACGTCTTCCGTTTTTCGATAAAAGCATCGCCGCCGCGAAAGTGCGCCGGCAATAACGTGAAATCAAAAGGCAAAAAAATCGCGTGCGATTTCAAGACGAAGTCTTCGAGCCCACCCGCGTAACCTTCGGGCAAAACGAGTTGTTCGTGAGCCCAGGCCCTGAACCGGTGCTCACGAATATGGTAGCGGTGCATGTATTCCGCGTGCGGCGTAAGCGATGGGTTCAGCCGCGGCCGTCCAAGAAACGACCGGCCCGAGCCGTCGCTTTCGCGGCGTAACCAGAGGACACGCGCCTCTTTCGGCATCGGTCCTTCGAATCCGGCGCCGAGCGCGATGATTTTGTGACTGCCCTCTTCCGCCATGAGCGCGGCGAAAGTTTTTTTCTCGGCCACCCGAAAAACGGTTTCGCCGTCCGCAAAAAGTTGCGCGATCGTTCGCCCACCGCGGCTCTCGATTTCTTTGTCCAAATCGTAGAACACCGCGCTTAGCGAATTCGCCCGCGCGTAAACTTTAAGTGATTGTAAAAACGCGGACTTGCCCGTACCGCGATGACCGATCAAAAGCGTTGTCACGCATCCCAACCCATAATCTTCCAAAACTCAGGCAGGCTTTTGCTAACGACTTCCGGATGCAGAATATGAACCGGCAGTCCCGCCGCTTTAAAGATCGCCCCCGCGAAAGCGAGACGGTGATCTTGATCGGAATCGAAGTCGAGAGACTGCGTAACCACGACCGGGTCGTCACCGAGAATTTCTAGGCCGTCGGGCTTACGTAAAACTTTGCGCCCAAGTTTCTCGATGATCACGGCCATCGCTTCGAGCCGGTCCGACTCCTTGTGCACCAATTGCGGGGCACCGTGGAGATCACTCGGGCCAACGGCCAGCGCGCACAAAGCGGCCAGCACGGGAAAAAGGTCGGGCATCGATTTCAGATTTACGCGCACGCCGTTCAAGCGCGCGGCTTTCTCTACTTTAAGCCCGTGCGGTCCCCGGCTCAGGGGAACGCCCATGCCCGCCAAAATTTGCACGAACTGTGCGTCGGGCTGCAAACTCGCTTCCGGAAAATCGGTCAACGTGGCGCGCCCGCTGACCGCGGCCGCGGCGGCAACCGCAAACGCCGAACTCATGTCGGTTTCGATCACGACTTCGGCGGCGCTCACTTTTTGCCCGCGAGGGATGCGAAAGTCGGCGTCCCAAAAGTCCATCTTCATGCCGAGCTGAATCGCCATGCGTTCGCTCATCTTCCAGTAGCCTTCCGAAACTTTACGGCCGCCGGGCGAGACGAATAGATCAAAGGGTAAATCCCAAGCGTTGAGCAAGACACTTGTCGCAAACTGACTGCTGCGCTCGGAAGGCACGAGCAAAGTATCGCCATGCATCTTCCAGCCTTGGCTTTCGAGTTCTAAGTAGTCGGCCCCGAGCGTCGCTTGCACGCCGAGTTGTTTCAGAATTTTCAGCAGTTCTTCTTGCGGCCGTTCGAACAATCTTTTTTCGCCGGTGAGCCGGTGCTTGCCCGATTCGCGCGAGGCCCGCAACGCCATGAAACGTAGAACCGTCCCGGCCGACCCGCACGCAATCGGCGTTCGCTCCCGCAGCGAAATGATCGCCTTTTTCATCAGACGAACGTCATCGGCGTCGGAATCGCCGTGGATTTTCAGTTCCGGAAAATAACTTTGCGCCAAGAGTGCTCGGTTCATCATCGACTTAGAAGCCGGCAAACGGCCGACAAACGCGAGCGGACTCAAACCGACGTCCAACCCTGCCGCTGGGTCTCGGTCAGGAAAGATTCGAGGGTCACTTCTTTACGGAACGCTTGGCCTACATCTTCAAGAAAAATAAAATTGAAGTGCCGCGTGTCCGTCATCTTTTTGTCTTCGTTCACGTAACGCATGAGTTTACTGCGCGACATGGGCCGGTGCGCCCGCGCAAAATCCCGCGGCCGTTGGATCTTCAAGCGTTCGATTAATAAGCGGATGACTTCCTCCGGGTTCGAACCGCGGAAGTAGCCTTGGTGCTCGCTCCACTGAATGGCGAAGATTAGTCCGAGCCCGACGGCCAAACCGTGCGCGAGCTTGTAGTAACTTTCGAGCGCGTGGCCCAAGGAATGCCCAAGGTTGAGCACTTGCCGCTCGCCCGAGCGCTCGAACGGATCCTTCTGGACGACTTTGTATTTCGCCTGGATCGCGTCGGGCAAAAATTCCCAGATCGAATCCAAATCCGGCTTGAAATCTTCTTTGAAACGCTCGAACAACGGCCCGCCTTCGAGTAACGCCATCTTGGCGAGTTCGCCCCCGGCGGATTGCATTTGCAAAGCCGGCAGGCCTTCGAACAAACTTCGAACGATGAGAATGGCGTTGGCCGAGTAGAAAGTGCCAATTTGATTTTTAACTTCGGCCACGTTTAAGGCCGTCTTCCCGCCGTGGGCCGAGTCGAGCGCCGCGAGCAGCGTGGTCGGAATATGCACGAGCGGCACGCCCCGCTTCAACACGCTGGCGAGAAAGCCCGTGAAGTCCCCGACCGAACCGCCGCCGAGCCCGACGACGCATATCGAGCGGTTCGAAAACGGCGTGATCATTTTAAAAATTTTTTTGACGTGCGAAGCGAAGGCGTAAAGGTCTTTAAGATCTTCACCGGCCGGCACGGGGTACGCGAGCGCGTAGTCTTTGAGCCATTTTTTAACGGTGTCGTTCTTTGCTAAGCGTTTGTCGTAGATGACCAGAAACTTCTCGGGCTTGAACCCGAGCGCCTCCGACAACCGCTCGCGGCTGGGCAATTTCTTTAAGAATTCGACTTTAGTTTTCGCGTCACCATTAAAAGAAAGTTCCACGTGAAAACCATACACCAAACCGGTGGGCCCGCCAACCGCGGGCCATCACGTGATTACAAATCTATTTGCGGCAGGTGTTCTGGGGCGGGTTCGCCTCGAAAGCCTCTTGCATCTTTTCGAAAACGTACTGAGCGCCGACTTCACTGATGTGAACACCATCGGGGCGCATCTGACGGCGGTTA
The DNA here is from genome assembly GCA_947444305.1 of Pseudobdellovibrionaceae bacterium. Taxonomy (GTDB): domain Bacteria; phylum Bdellovibrionota; class Bdellovibrionia; order Bdellovibrionales; family UBA1609; genus JALHOQ01. Next base: position 65,451 of record CANEZP010000005.1, read on the forward strand.
AAACCACGATTTTGTTTTTTAACGAACAACTGCTTATCGGCGTTGAGCTCAGCGGCCATCGCTTCGAGATCGACGATGTAGCACGCGTTCGACGTCACGCAGTTCTCGCGGATCACGTCGTTAATTTTTTGCGCGCACTCGTGGCGGATCGGGTACCAAACGCCTTCTACGCCCGAGGTCAAACTATTGATTGGAACCTTTGCCGCGTCTTCTTTGGGTACGGTGCCAATAAACAAAGGCTTGCCGGCCGTGGCCGAGGCGTGAATCAACCGGCGCGCCATGAATTCCGGGTATTCGTTCGTCTCGCAACCTTCGTGCATGGCATCCCAGTACATAAGGTCGACGGCAAAAATGATCGAAGCACGGTCAAAGTTAGGACGGTTGCGACCGTCGAGAAGCTCGGCGATTTGATCGGCGCCGTCGGACATGTTGTTCCAGCCGAGACGATCGCGCACTTTGCTTTCGACGCTATCTTTTTCGACGTCACGGCCGAACCACGAAGCCGTATTAATGCCCGTGCTCGCGAAGAGCCAGCGCGACAAGAAACTTCCGCGGCCGTAGTGCTGCAAGAAGTTGCTGGACGGGCTGCCCTTGATGCGGCGGCCGCCGATTTTAGAAACTTGCTGGCCTTTTTCATCGATCATCATCCGCATGGCGATGTTGTAGCTCGAGCCGGGAAACATCTCCGGAAAACGCGCCGTAATCGCCGCGCCGATTTCGAGGGGCTTGGCCAACGTGCATTCGAGCGTCTGATCCGAGAGGCCTTGCGCAAAAGAGTTGAGTGAACCGGCCATGAGGCAGAACAAAGTCAGTTTAGAAGCGAAAGACATGAGAACCCCGATGGCCAAAAAATGTTAACTCACGAACGCAAAAGGTCGTTCGAACACGCTTACCGCGTACTTCACGTATATCGGAGTCGTCTATAGGAAACTTCGTGCCACTAAATCTTCGGGTCGAAGGCGTCGCGCAGGCCGTCCCCAAGCAAGTTGAAGGCGAGTACCACGGACAAAATACAGAGTCCCGGCCACGTCACCAGCCACGGAGCGCTCTCGATGTAGGCCTTCGAGTCCGAAAGCATCGCGCCCCATTCCGGAGTGGGGGCTTGCGCGCCCAGGCCTAAAAAGCCGAGCGCGGCCATGTTCAAAATGCCGTCGGAAAAGCCGAGCGAAGCCTGAACGATCATCGGGGCGGTGCAGTTGGGCAAGATCACGAGCACCATCTGGCGCAATCTTCCCGCGCCGAACGCGCGACTTGCCTGCACGTAATCTTTCTCGCGTTCCGCAAGCACGGCCGCCCGGGAAATGCGAATGAAACCGGGAAGTGAAACTAACGTCACCGCCCACAGCGCATTCCACAACGATGGCCCGAGAATCGCGACCACGACGATCGCGAGCAGCAAACTCGGTAGCGCCATCAAAACGTCGACCATGCGAAGAACGAAGCGATCCCAAAAGCCGCCGAAAAAACCGGCCGTCACGCCGAGCGTTCCGCCGATGAGCACCGACACGACAACGCTCAGAAAACCAAAGCCCAGCGAGATGCGGGAACCATTCGCCAACCGACTCAACATATCGCGACCGAGGTCGTCGGTGCCGAGCGGAAACCGTGCTTCGCCCCCCGCCCACACCGGCGCTTTCATTTGCTGGCCGTCAAAAACTTCGATGGGAGAATGCAGCGGTAAGACCGGCGCGAGCAAAGCAAGCAAAACCCAGAACGAGAGAAACACCAAACATACGACTGAAGCTTTGTTGTCGAACAATTTACGCCAAGATTTCACAGCGCACCCCGCAAGCGAGGGTTCAGATAGATGTAGTAAATATCGACCGCGATGTTTACGAGCACGATCATCACCGACAAAAGCAAAACCCCACCTTGCAGAACCGGATAATCTCGCGCCTGCACGCTTGCCACGAGCCAACGCCCGACGCCCGGCCAAGAAAATAGAGTCTCGGTGAGAACGGCGCCGGTGAGTAGCGTACCCAGCATCAATCCGATCACGGTCACGACCGGTAGCAGAGCGTTCTTCAACGCGTGCACGAAAACGATCCGGTAAAAAGATAAGCCTTTGGCCTTCGCCGTGCGCACGTAATCTTCACGCAAGACCTCGAGCAAACTTGAGCGAGTCATGCGCGCGATCGCCGCGACGGGGATCGTGCCCAACACGAGCGCCGGTAAAAACATGTGCCGCAAAGTTTCCCAAAAACCGGCGAAGCCTAAACCACGGCGCCAGACATCGATTAGGTAAAAACCCGTCCAGGGCTCGACGTCGTACAAGGCCGAGATGCGACCCGAAACCGGCGTCAGGCCCAAACGAACCGAGAAAAACATGATTAGGATCAACCCCCACCAAAAGATCGGCATGGAGTAACCGATGAGGCTTGCCGACATCAACAGGTGATCGGGCCAGCGCCGACGCTTGACCGCGGCGATCACGCCCATCGGAATACCGAGTAGAACGGACCACAACAAGGCCGCGGCACTGAGCTCGACGGTTGCGGGAAAGCGGTCGGCGAATTCATTCCACACGGGGCGTTTCGAAATAATAGATTCGCCTAGATCGCCACGAAGAGCGCGGCCCATAAACTGAAAGTATTGAGAGTAAAGCGGTAAATCTAAACCTAGATTATGCCTCATCTCAGTGACAAGTTCCGGTGAGCCGCCGCGCTCGCCGAGCATGAGTAAAACCGGGTCACCCGGAATCAAACGGATCATTAAAAACGCAACCAAGCTCACGCCAAAAAGCGTGGGCACGGCATTCAACAAACGTTTAATTAAGACGCGGCCCATCCGCGCTACTTCATGTCGATGGGATAGAAATCTTCGGTGCCGAGAGGACTTATCTTATAGCCCTCAACGTTTTGGGTCATGCCACGAAAGACCGTCGCGTGCGCCAACGTCACCCAAGGCGCTTGCGCCTTGAAGAGTTCTTGCGCTTTGAAATACTGCGAACTGCGCTCGCGCATATCGCTAACGGTCTTGGCGCGGGTGATGATCTTGTCGTAATCTTTATTGCACCAGCGGGCTAAATTCGAACCGCCCTGCACGGCCGCGCAACTAAGTAAGGTTCCCATGAAATTATCGGGATCGCCGTTGTCGGTGGTCCAACCGATCTGAATCATCTGGTGTTCGCCGTTGCGTGCCTTGGATAGATACGTCGGCCAATCGTAGGTCACCAACGTTACGCGGATGCCGACTTTCGCGAGATCGGCCTGCATCAGCTCACCCATTTTTTTACCGTTGGGATTGTAAGGCCGCGAAACCGGCAGCGTCCAAATCTCGGTATCGAAGCCGTTCGCGAAGCCGGCTTTCTTCAGCAGCTCCTTAGCTTTTTCGGGATTGTAATCGTAATCTTTCGTGTCGGGATTATTCGCCCACACGGTCGGCGGGATCGGATTTCGCGCCGACGTGGCGGTGGATTGGTAAACCACGTTCAGATAATTATCTCGATTGAGCGCGTAGGCGATGGCCTGCCGCACTTCAAGCTTATTGAACGGCGGCTTCTGGACGTTCATCGCCAAGTAACCGACGTTCGCGCCGGGTTGGCTCATGAGTTTAAGTTTCGTGTTGCCGGAAATGCCCTTGAGATCTTGCGGCGCCGGTTCGGCGATCAAGTTGCATTCGCCCGCTTTTAATTTCTGAAAGCGCACGTTCGGATCGGGTGTAATCGCGAAAACCACTTTGTCGAGTTTCGCGCGACCGGCCCAGTAGGTCGGATTCGCGTCGTAACGAATCGAGTTGTCCTTTACGTATCGCTTGAGCACGAACGGCCCGGTGCCGACGGGTTCGATGTCGATCTTTTCGGGCGTTTTATTTTTTGTTAATTGATCGGCGTATTCTTTCGACAGAACGACCGCGAAGCTCATCGCTAAATTTGCGATAAAAGGCGCGGCCGGCTGGTTAAGTACAAACTTGACCGTGTAATCGTCGACCTTTTGGATGTCTTTAATCATCGTGTCCATTTCCATGCCCGTAAAGAACACGAAATGGCCGCCGTTCACTTTGTGATAAGGATGATCCTTTTTCAAAGCCCGGTTGAAAGAAAACAAAACGTCATCGGCGTTCATGGGCCGGGTCGGTTTGAACGTCTCCGTCGTATGGAAGGTTGCGTTCTTGCGAAGATGAAAAGTGTAGGTCTTACCGTCTTTAGAGATATCCCATTTTTCGGCCAGGCCGGGTACGGTCTTGGTGCCACCGTCTTCAAACTCCACGAGTCGGTTGTAAAGCATCTGCGAAGAAGCATTGAACGTCGGTCCGTCTTCACCCATTTGGGGATTAAACGTGGAAGGACTCGCTTCCGAACAGTACACAAGTGTTTTTTCGGCCCGGGCGTGCATCCCGGCCAACAACAGCAAAACCAATCCCCAAGACTTCATGTCATTCCCCTTTGAGCGGAGGGAGTTGCCAGTCGACCGGCGCCTCTCCCCGTGATTTCAAATACTCATTTATTTTAGAAAACGGCCGGCTGCCGAAAAATCCGCGATGCGCGGACAGCGGCGACGGATGCGGGCCTTTTAGTACCAAATGTTTTTTGGCGTCGATGAACTCACCTTTTTTTTGCGCGTAACTGCCCCACAGCACAAACACGACACCTTCGCGTTCGCGATTTATTTTTTCGATGACCGCGTCGGTGAATTGCTCCCACCCTTTTTTCTGGTGGCTGCCGGCGCGGCCCGCCTCGACGGTCAACGTGGCGTTGAGCAAAAGCACGCCTTGGTTCGCCCAAGATTCTAAGAATCCGTGCGCGGGCTGGTCGATGCCTAAATCCTTTTTCATTTCTTTATAGATATTTTTTAAAGACGGCGGCACGTCGACGCCCGGACGAACGGAAAAGCACAATCCGTGCGCCTGATCGGGCCCGTGATAGGGATCTTGCCCAAGGATCACCACTTTGACCTTATCGAACGGCGTATGGTTAAGCGCCGCAAAATACTCGCTGCCGCGCGGGAAAATTCTTTTTTTTGCGCCGGCCTCTTTACGTAAAAAAGATTTTAACTCTTCCATGTAAGGCTTTTGAAATTCGGGAAGGAGCCGTTCCTTCCATGAAGGTTCGAGTTGAATCTTTGTTGCGTCGGTATTCATACTAATTTGGTTCTCATCCCTTGAGAAAGCAGTCAAGCCGCGCTACTCATTTCCGTTATGAAAACGCGTCTGCAAAAAGATTTTTACGAGCGTGACACCGTCGACGTTGCGCGCGGTCTTTTGGGAAAGATTCTCGTTCATAATCTCAGCGACGGCACAAAATTGAGCGGTCGCATCGTCGAGACCGAAGCCTACCTCGGCGCCGAGGATCCCGCCGCGCATAGCTTCGGGGGGCGCCGCACGCCCCGCACCGAAGCCATGTTCGGCGAGCCGGGTTTAAGCTACGTTTATTTTATTTACGGCGTTTATTATTGTTTCAATGTCGTCACGGCGAAGAGAGATGTACCCGAGGCCGTGCTCGTGCGCGCGCTCGAACCCGTCAACGGCATCAGCGCAAACGGCCCCGGTAAATTGTGTATCGCCCTCCGCCTGGACCGCACCCATAACGCAATCGACCTGACGTCGAGTCCCGAACTTTACATTGAGGATCAACCTAGCGTTGATGAAAAGATAATCATCGAAGGCGCGCGCGTCGGCATCGGTGATCTACACGACGGTGTACATTGGCCCCTGCGTTTCGGAATTAAAAATCACCCCGCGCTGAGCCCTAAGAAATTCACTAATTATCTGGACTAAGCACACGCTATTTTCAGGGACATTTACGAACTTTCTGCACGGGGCTGTAACTGTTCGAAGCACTACGAAATCGCGAAAAGCCTGCCCTTATTGGTGTCTTCGTTAACGTGCTCGCCTTGACATGCTTCTTGCACAACCCAAGTTGTAGAAACGCCGATCAAACAGAAGAGGTGCGTGATGACAATCTATAATCCCAGCCGCGAAGAAAGAGCTTTTCTTTATCAAGAGGCACAAGATTTAGAACCCTTGATGAAGGATCTCGGTTCGTTGACCGTCATGGTCGAGGAAGTCGATCCAGCCGGGAAGTCCGCTTCGAAGCGCAAGAATAAATATCGCGTCACCTTCGTCGTTGCGCCCGAAAGCGTTGCGATGCGCGTGCAAGCAACCGACGCCAATCTCTTCGAAGCCGCGATGGCCGCGAAGGAAGAAACTTTGCGCCAGCTCAACGCGATCGTAAATTCCATGCCGCGTGAATGGAAAGCCGGTGAGATGAACGGCGGCCTTATTCCTCCCTCAAGCTTGCATTAATCGTGATCGTTTTAATCTCCGGTGCCTCAACGGGCATCGGTCAATCCGCCGCGCTCGAATTGGCTCGCAAGGGTCATACGGTTTGGGCCGGTGTTCGCTCCCAAAAGTCATTCGATGAAATTACCGCGATTAAAATTCCTGAACTTCGGGCCGTTTTTTTAGACGTGTGCGATGAGAGTTCAATCGTCGGTGCGGTCACATCGATCCGGGAAAAATCCGGTCGCCTCGACGCTCTCGTTAATAACGCCGGCATGGCCGTCGGCGGCCCGGTCGAAGGCATTCAACTTGAAGATTGGCGCCGGCAATTCGAAACGAATGTTTTCGGCCAAGTGCGCGTCATTCAAGAATGTCTTCCCTTGTTACGCAAAAGCCGCGGCAGGATCGTTAATATTTCTTCGATCTCCGGCCGGGTTTCTAGTCCGTTCCTCGGGCCCTACGCTTCTTCGAAATTTGCGTTCGAAGCGATTAGCGATTCCTTGCGACGCGAGCTCAAACCCCTCGGCGTAAAGGTTTCGATTATTGAACCCGGTCCGATCGCGACACCTTTCTGGGAAAAGTCGAGAAGCTCGGGCCTCGAGAAGATCGACCGGTACGCTCCGATGCTTAGGGAGATCTACGGCCCCGCGATGGAGAAGTTTAAAAAACAGATCGACCTCGCCGAACGAACCGCCTCGCCCGTGACGGTCGTCACCCGCGCGATTATGCATGCATTGACCTCGCGTAAGCCGAAGACACGTTACTTCGTAGGACGCGGGATAAGTGCGACCGCGGCGCTGTTCAACACCCTCCCCGACACATGGGCCGACCGGCTCATGCTCGCTCGTTCTTAAGTAAGATATGCTAACCGTTTTAGACGTGCGGGCATTAAATTCAGAGGCCGCTCGCCTTAAAGAAATTTAAGACCACGCCGGTTGGCTCGTCCTTCGCAAATGCATCCACGGACCCCCACAACTTTTAAGCCCCTTTTTCGGAGGATGCATGTCCCTTTTCAAGCCCGCCGCCCGCTTAACACTGGCCGCGATCATCGGCCTCAGCCCACTTCAATTGATGGCGCAGGCAAATCCCATGGCCGCTATTCAAGGCGTTCAGGGCACGCTCGGCATCCAAGCCGGCAACTACACGTTTCAATCCTACGACAAAGGTGAATTGCAAAAGCTGGTTTTGAACCAGATGAAAGAGGCACAAGCCGCGGATGCCGAGTACGTTTTGCTCGTCGCCGGCCAGGTCGAAATCATGGCCAACGGGCTAATCCGTGACATTAACGGCGACGGCGGAATCCAAAAGATCACCGACGAAGCTTACGCGAAAGGCCAGCGCGTCGATTTAGGCGCCTTGCTTCAGGCTTACCGTGCTTACAACGTAGGCATGACCGAAGTACAAAATAAATTGGCTTCCATCCAAGCGCTTCCCAGCGCGATGAAGCAAGACGAACCCGTATCGCTCGAAGGCTCCGGGATCGTGCAACTTCGCAACCGCGGCGTCGTCGATTTGTCGAAAACCATCGACTTCTACAACAGCCAGTTGAAGGCGATCGAAAAGCAAGTGAACGCCATCTCGATCAACACGTACTTGCCGAACAAAAAAGCCGTCATCAATACTTCACTCAAAGACCTCATGGCAATGATGGCAAAGACGCCTCCGTACAGCCCGGAAGAAATTCAGCAGAAAAAAACCGAGGAAGTTGTTAAGCGTAATTTGGGGACCGAACGCCGCCAGCAGCTCGGACAGCACTTCCTAAAAACCACTAAGCTCGTTCAACAGTACATCCAAGATTTCGGTACCAATCAAAGATACCGGCTGAACACGACTCCCGAAGCGCGAAAAGATATTTTGGAAGAATTGAACATGGCTTTCTGGAGCCGCTCATTGTTGCGCGCTACCTACGGCGTGAAATTGGGCGCGTTAGGAATCGAATTCAAAACGCAAACCTTTAACCGTGAATACATTTTCGCGAGCAACCAGATCACCTTCCACGCGAACCCCATCTTGAAACAAGAAGATATTAATTCGCAACGCCGCACCCTTTTGATTGCCCTAGGTGTCTTGGACAAACGTGACGATAAACTTCTGGCCGCCGAAACCCCCTTCTTCAACCGCATCCTCTCGGGCATCGCGTTCGTAAAAGGCGAAGCGCAACTTGCGCAGGTAAACGTCGAAATCTTGAAGCTGATCTACGCCGATATGGAAGAAGAAGGGATCTTGGCCACCCAAGGCTTCAACGGCATGCGCCGCCATTATCAATCACGCTGGTACACCGGCTTGAATGGCGAGCAAGTCGCGGAAATCCGCGCTCGCTCGAAAGACTGGAGAAACCAGGATATGGTCGATATGGACGTTATCCGCGGCGTCTTCTTCGCGGCGGCCAAAACTTTGGAAAGCTACTTAGTGCAACTAGATGAAGCCGAACAGTTGAAGGCTGAAATTGCTCTCTTCGAAAACAACAGTGACATCATCAAAAAGTACAAGAACGCCGCCGACGACCTCTAGATTTTAATCAAAATTTTGTTTAAGGCCCCGAATTGCCGGGGCCTTTTTTATAGAGAATATGTGTGGAGAGACTATGCGTTTGCTCGCCGTAATGGCCCTTCTGTTCACGACTTCTTTGGCTTCGGCTTACGAGAATCGCTGTTCGACCCGCTCGAATAGCTTCGTCGCCGCCAAGTGTCCCGGCAAGACTTTGCCCGCCGATCGCCTCCGCAATTTCTATCACCGCAGTCACCAAATTGAGTGCACCGCTTCCGCCGATCCCTACATGCGCTTACCGCAGAAATTCGATTTCGTTGCGTGGAATGACAAACGTGAGACCGGCCGAAAAGACGAAGCGTTTGAAATGCGCCGCGAACTTCCGCTGATCCAGTGGCAAGGGCGAATTCCTTACGAGACCGTCGAAGTCTGGAAATGGGAAGAGTGCGTTTTAGGCACGAGCGCTTCGGAATGTGGCACCCGCCGCGTTTGCGAGACGGTCAGCCGCCGCGAGTGCGATAGCAACGGTAAGAATTGCCGAACCGTGCGCGAAAAAGTCTGTCACGACGAACCGAAAACTTGCTACTACGACGAGACCCGCTCGGAAGCCATGCATTGCACCAACGAAGCGATGAATTACACCGCAGAGTACGTGCGCCCGCCCGTCTCCGAGTGGAATCAGCAAACGCATCCTTACGCCGAGTTCTTGCCGAACAAATATGATCTAATGCCCGGCGAAGTTGAAGTCGTGCAAGCTTACAACAACAACTCGCGCGATCCCGTTATGAATCCGTACCTGGTCGTCGGCGATGCTTGGAACAAGTATGATTTGAAAGACGTGCGCGGCGATGCCGTCGGCGCCGCTTGCATCCCGAACCGAACCTATTCTTTTCACGCGAAAATTAATACGATCGAACGTGACACGGCTAAGGCTAGCCCCAACGCTTTCCGTTTGCCCGTCGACGAAACCGGCCGCCCGATCGATCCGATCGGCAATTGGTTCGGCGATTCGAAAGTGCGTAAAGGTCAGCCCACTTCGATCATCCTCGACGACACTTCGGCCGCGGTGGTGAAAGCCCTGGCCGATCACTCGAAAGACGGCGCGCTCGTCATCGCGAAGGCCGAGGGGGGCAAGATCGTCAACAAAGACGGCTTGTCTTCGACCGAGGCCGTGAAGCAGGGCTTTTATAAGAACACCGTCGTACGCGTGCAGCTGGTTAAGAAAAATAAGCTGTGGTTCGATCGCAAGCTAGGCTGGAACATCTACAACGATGATGTGAAGTCGGTTACCGCTTCGATCAACGCTTATTCTAAAGAGCAGGAAATCATGCTCTCCGATAAATGGGAAGTCGACCTGATGCGATCGAACACCAAGCACACCGGCCAGGGTAAAAAAGCCGACGTGTATTGGGGCGACCAATTCGGGCTTCAGGCCGACCGCGTCTACGCCTTCCGCGTTTCGATGTACCAGCGCGGGGTTCCGTTTTATCAGCAGGATTGCCAGACCTCGCCGCGCTTCGCGTGCAACTGGCCGTGGCCCATCGGCCGCTCGGAGAATTCTTATTTCTCCAAACCGATGGAAGTGCGTTTCGAAACCAACAAACAATGGACGTACGCACCTTGGAGCACTTTCTTTTATAACGGCGGCGTCGGCGTGAGCAATTTGCTCCGCTCCGTTTTTGAACCTCTCGTCGCCGAGCGCACCCGTGGAGAAAACCGTGACTAAATCGATCGTTTCTTTAATCCTCTCCGCGTCGCTGATCCTCGCCGCCGCCATGTCCGGTCAAGACGCGCCGGCCGCAAATTTGAACGAATACCGCGCGGGCCTCTTGAAGTCCGCGGGTACCGGCGAAACCGAGTCGCTCGCGCGGCTAGCCGAGCTGCGAAGATCGCTCGTAACCGAAGAGCTGCGCATCGAAGGGCTCGAAGCGGTCTCGATCCCCGATGAAAGTCACCACCGTTTTTATTCTTCCATCACGCTCAAAGACATCATGCAGAACGGCGTTACCGAAGTGATGCGTTCGCAAGCGATGGACGCGCCGATGGCCTTCGACCCGTCGTGGACACCCGATGAGCAACGCGCGGTCAAAGCCTTAAGCGAACGCAAACGCTGCGTCCGCTCGCTGATGAATTCGCGCAAGCTGAACGGCAAAGCCGACGGTTTGAATCTGCTTGTGAACGAGATCTATTCTAAACTCGCAATCCCCGAAGCGACCGTTAGGAAGGCGCAAGCTTCACGCGTGGTTTCGCCGGCGACGCGCGAAGCGGTCTCGAAAATGCGCCAAACGCTAATGGCCCACCTCGCCGATGCTCCTGAAAATTCGAAGGACCAACTTCTCGGCGAGATACTCGGTCCCATCGGTGAAATAGATTTCACCGACGGCATGGTTCACCGCGTGTTTTTCGGGCAAGGGGCCGCGAGCATTCCGGCGTCGCTCAGCATGCTTCTCACTTACCGCCTCGGGGAAGACGGCATCTTCGTTCAAACGCAAGATTGCTTGCTGCAATACCTCAAAGATCAGCAAGAGGTTCTGACCGAACGGCAGAGCCAAATGAATTCCTGGGTTTCGTTCGAACTCATCAAGCGTGGCTTTGAAGTCATGAAAAATTGGTTGAACGAGGTCGAACGCGTACGTCCCTCCATCTTACAAGCCGCCGACGACAAAGCGCGCGCCCAACAAGAGATCGACGAAATGTACGAAATGATCCAGACCGAAGACGGCACGGCCCAGTACTTGGCCAAACTCAAATTCTTTTCGGAGGGCCGTGATTTCGCGAAAGATGCAGCGCTCGAAAAGGCTTTCATTGACGAACGCCTCCAACAATCGAAGTTCGTTATTCCTTATTTAGAAGAGAAAGCCCGCATCGCACGCGTGACGAACACGACCTTTCGCCAACTCTCACGCGCGCAGGCTAACTTTTTATTGGACATGTTCCTGCAACTCCGTGGGCGCGACCTGCCGACCGTTCAGGACATGATCGTGATGGGCGAGTCGTTCGCGCGTGAGGCGATGCGTGTCCGTGACGGCAAAGAAGACAAAGCTCTGACGCCCGAACAAAACAGCCGGCTCCAGCAAATGGGCGCCGACTTCATGTATTACCGCGTGATCGGTAATCAGTTAACGGAGTTGCAATCGCAACTCGCAAGCGCGGGCGATATCCGGGCGGCTCGCGAGCACGAGCTCGAATTGCTTAGGAAACGTTAGAACGATAAGCCGATCGAAAAATCGAAAGCCAGCGCGATCGGCTGTAGATCGGCGTTGGCAACCGTTACGCCCGACGCGTCCTTGATGCTTAAATCATCTTCCGAATTTGAAGCGTAACCGATGCCGAGACTGATGTTGAACGGGTCAAAGAACCAGTGATATCCGCCGCGCACGCTGACCCCGACGGAATTGACCGAATCGTTTCGCGTGATGCCCGCGATGGTCGCCTCGCCCTTAAGATTCGTGTAAGTGATTCCGAAATCGACCATCCATCCGCTGTTGAAGGCCCCGCGCGTGTAAAGCGTCGTGTACACGCCGCCGCCGAAGCCCTTCACTTTGACCGCGTTGTCGTCGTAACTTTGATTGCCGACCTCGGCACCCACCGACATTTTCTCGCTCACTCTAAAGTCACCGCGAATGTTCGGCCGGTCGTTGGTCGCCGTGCTGGTCACGCTCGTTCGGATATTGACCGTCGGCGCCCCGTCCACTTCGTCGGCATGGCTGAATGAAGCGGCAGTTAAAAACAGAATTAATATTATGTGTCGCATGTAAGCTCCCCGTTTAAAAAAAAGCGCGCCGTCCCTGAGGAATGTGGCGCGCCTTTTAGAAATACCGGGTTCGTGAACAACAAACAAGCCGCGGGCTTTCAGGGATGATTATTCAAGGCTGCAGGAGATTGGGACATTGATCGACCAAGAGCCCTTAGGTGAGGATTGCTCGATCGACATCATTCCTTTAAATTCAACGCCGTCGGGTTCGGCCTTCGTGACTATTTTAACGTTGGTGTTCTTGTTTTCGATTTCGTTCTCGGCGTAGAGCAAGACGCGGAATTCATCACCCGTGTTCCAGTATTGGCGAACGTCGGACTTAATGAATTTTTGATCGGCCTTCATGTAGAACCCGTCATCACCTACTGCGCCGCTCAATTCGGCATTCGCATCGACGACATCGTTCTCGAAACTCCTCGTCGTTACGCCGTTCAGAACCAAGGCTAGGCTCTCATCTTTGTATTCGCAGAAGAATCCGCCGGTTGCATTTGCGTTCAGGCCCAAAGCTGCGGACAGGATCAATATTAATTTTTTCATTTTATTCTCCCCTTAAATTTTTAGTTTATTTCGTTCGTTAGTGAATTGCGTTCGCGCCGGTAACGACCATGTAGTTGTAATCGGGACCTTCGAAGCCGAAGGTCAGGTAACGTACGCTGGCAACGACCGAGCCTTTGTAGGACAGAACTTGGCGGAGCTGATATCCCCAAGCGCATTGGCGGCTCGCCGGCACTCGGTTGTCGACTTGCAGATCGCGGCGCGAGTTGCTCTGCAAATCCGTCAGACTGAGCGTGATCATTTTTGAATCTTCACCACCGAAGCATTCTTGTTCGGGTTTAGGAGCGGCACGCTCGGTAATGTTTAAACGCAACTTCGGCCAAACCGAGCTCGATCCGCCCTCAACGTTGTAGACGTTCGAGAATTCCGCTTGTTTTGTTGCCGGCGAAAGATCCGTTTCTAAGCGAATCCATAACGTATCGCCCATGTTACGGCCGTCGATGCCGTAGTGGCGCGCGTTGATTTGCGCGAGCACTTGATCAACCGCGCTTTTTTCGGTGGCCATGTCGTCTTGAATAACGACGTGTTTGTACTCAACCGTTTGGTTGCGGGCGACGTCGATCACTTGTCCCATCGCGGAGGGAAATCCCGAACCGTCTTGAATGACCGATTGCACGAAAGCGTAGTAACGGCCGTCGGCCGAGAAGCCGAGGTTTTTGTAAGAGTTGGCGTCGGTTGCGAAGACCGCTTGGCTAAGCATCAGGAGCGTGGACACGATCAGTTTTTTCATTTTGTTCCCCTTTCGAGAGAATCTTAAGTAATTGCTGAAATCGAATATACCTCCGTAATCATTAATAAATATTCAATCGTACTGAATTTTGATGCGCCAATTTAAGTAATTAGTTAAGGTTCGGCATGGCGAGTGCTTTACGGTCTATCTACAATCACGAAGACTTCCGCGAATACCTGGGTGAAATGCTCGACTCGAATGAGTTTGGGCGCGGGGCCCGGCTTAAACTTTCAAACTTTATCGAATGCCAACCCAGCTTTATCTCGCAAGTGCTGAACGGTAAAAACGAATTAAGTTTAGAGCACGCGCATAAGATGAATTTGTTTTTCAATCACGACACCGAAGCCTCGCAATATTTTTTAACGATGGTGAACCTCAGTCGCGCGGGAACGTTCGACTTGCAAAAGTTTTTGCGCGAACAGATGCGCGATCAACGCGAGAAACAACTTCAGGTTCATAAGGTCGTACAGAAGGCCGAACTTCACCGCGATGATTTGCTTTATTACTACAGCAACTGGCTCGCGGTTTCGGTTCACCTGCTGTCGGTTATCGAAAAATACCAAGACCTGAAGGCTATGCAGGCGAAGCTTGCCGCTTCGGACGCCGAATTTTTAGAGACGATTAATTTCTTAAGCCGGACCGGCTTGATCGAAATCAAGAACGGAAAAATCAACGCGGGCGAGGCCCACGTCCATCTAAAGAAGACTTCGCCCTACGCCCAATCGGCGACGGTGCTCACGCGCCTCAAAGTATTAGAAAAGTTGAAACTCTCGAACCCGCGCGCGGTGAACTTTACCTCAAACTTCACCATCTCACGCAAAGCCTACGACTCACTCCGCAAAACAATCCTCGACTTCATCGTTCAACTCGACGAACACATCCAACGCGACGACCCCGAAGAATTCTGCACGCTAGTGCTCGACTTGATCGAGCATTAATATCTGGCTCGACTTGATCGAGCATTTACGTTCAAGAGCTGCACGACAACGTTGAGCAACCCACTTTGTCGCGGGCCCAGTCGGGGCGCTTCGCCGCGAAGGCTTCGCGGCCGGGCTGCACACGGTACGGATTTTTGAGCACGTCCATCAATTCTTCCAACCGTGACGTATCGCCGGCGGTGGCCACATCAATCGCTTCTTGCAAAAGATAATTACGGGGAACGTACATCGGGTTAACGAGATCCATCGCCGTGGCGCGATCGACGCCGCTGACCGCGTCCGTAGCGGCACGCGCGCGGTAATCTTTGAGCCATTCGTTCAATTTAGCGAGGTGCGCGGCCGGGGGTGCGCCGTAAAAAATTGCGCCTGGAAAGGCTGCGCCCGAACGCCAATTCTCCGCGAGCCCGCGGTAAAAAAGAGTCATGTCGGTTTCTTCGCTTTGCAGAAGCTCTTCGAGACGGCCGAGTAAGCGCTGGCCCTCTTCGTCACGCAAGGTGGTCAGGCCCAATTTCTGCGCGCGCATACCGAGATATTCTTCGTCATGCACGCGGATGAATTCATCGATGCCGGTCTGCAGTTCTTCGGCGCGCTCGTCGACGAGCGGGACGAGTGCGTTACCGAGTTGCGCGCAATTCCAAAGCGCCATCTGCGCTTGCCGGCCGAAACAATAACGCCGGCCCGGAAGATCGGTCGTGTTGGGCGTCCAACCGAGGTCGTAATCATCGATCCAACCGTACGGGCCGTAGTCGATCGTCAGACCTAAGATAGACATGTTGTCCGTATTCATCACGCCGTGCACGAAGCCGACGCGCATCCATTCGACGATCATGTGCGCCGTGCGCCGGCAAATTTCACGGAACCACTCGAGGTAGACCTCCGTTGAAGGCGTGCCCAAACTTGCGAAATGATTTTTGATCACGTGATCGGCCAACAGTTTTAGATTTTCAGGCTCATCCTCTAAAATTTGAAAATTACCGAAACGGACGAACGTAGGCGCGACACGGCAAACGATGGCGCCCGGCTCGGGCGCGGGGTGCCCGTCGTAAAGCATATCGCGAACGACTTGGTCACCGGTCGTCACCAAACTCATTGCGCGCGTCGTCGGTACGCCTAAGGCTTGCATCGCCTCGCTGCAAACGAATTCGCGGAGCGAGGAGCGAAGAACGGCGCGACCGTCCGCGCCGCGGCTGTACGGCGTTCGTCCGGAACCTTTCAACTGAAATTCCCAAAGCTGTCCGGAACGGTCTTTAAGTTCACCGAGTCCGATGGCCCGGCCGTCGCCGAGTTGTCCGGCCCAATTTCCGAATTGATGTCCGCCGTAACGTGCGGCAAACGGATGCGCTCCGTCCGGTACACGATTGCCGGCCAATATCTCGAGCGAAGTTCCGTCCGCTTTACGGAGGCCGAATTGCGCGGCAAACTCTTCGGACCAGGCGAGTAAGCGCGGCGCGGACACCGGCGTCGGTCGGACATGCGAGTAAAGTGCATTCCGGACCTGGCGTGGCAGCATGCCGCCGCTCGCATCTCCGGGAAGAGAATCGGTAAATCGATTAAAGAACTGAGTTTGCGCGAGATCGTTCATATATCCGAAACTATGCTTTACCGGGCGGATGCGCAACGGGGTCTTAAGCCGGGAGTTGACAATGTCCGGCCCTCCGGCGAACACGTGACATGATTTATTTACTCGGCTTTATTCTTCCGTTATTCCTGCCGGTCCTCATGGCCGCCCAAGAATTGGTTCCGACCGAAGCGCTCCTAGGTGAAGATCCGGGCGGCACCGTTTACGGCAAGAAAAAAGGCAGCAGCTCGAGCATCGGCACCGACGCCATCGACGCGCGGGTGCAAACGGCCTGGTTTTACGGTCAGGCACCGGTCAAAACTTGCTACCAGCGCTTAGAGACGTTCGGAGTTTCCGAGCGTGAATCCGTTAAGGTCATCGAGCGATCACTTGCGCGTTGGCGCGAATACTTCGCTTTCAAAAAAATCGTGCCCTCGCCGACCGTTGAAACGCCGAACTTTAATTTTAAATTTTCCGGAAAGTGTAAGGGCGATGAAGACCTCGTCCTCCACCTAGGCACCGGGCCCATCTTCGGTGGCTTGCAGGATTTAAAAGCCGTCCAGCGTCTGAATTATCCGGCCGCTTACATAAATAAGACCCACATGACACGCGATATGAAGTGGAGCAAAGGCTACTTGCGTTTGGTCGCCGGAGGTTACTACGGCAATTCATTCCCCGATTGGTCAAAGCCTGCGGCAATGGAGGCCGTGCTCACCCACGAACTTGGGCACGTGCTGGGTTTTGTTCACACTCCCCAGACCATCATGCAAGCCGAGCTGGTCGATCATGTCTTCGAAGGAAACGCAAAATCGGTCACGATCGATCAGGGTAAGCAATTGATCAATTGTCTTGAATGCAGTCTCGCGTATTCCTTGAGCGAGAGCGATCCCGGCGCGGCCTTAAAATTTGCGGCGTTAGGCCTACCCGCCTCCGGAAAAATCCGTCTTTTACAAAGCCACGCCGGCTTTAAGATTTCTAACGGCAAAAAAGAAATCGAGCTGAAAGAAACATCCCGCGCTTCCATGGATTCGATGCGGACGTTACTCAGCAACTTCGATACGCCCGTAAACGATCGCACCGATGCGTTCAACATTTACGCGACGGTGGCGATTGAGGTGCCCGTACCCGTGGTGCTTGAATACAATTCGGGTGGAGCGTTGGTTTTGCGGGCGGCCCAGAACGGCGAAATCAAAATGATCGGAAGATTCACGCGTGATTAACTTGCTCATTTATTTAATCGTCGGCGCCGGTGCAGGAGCTGGATCAGGAGCCTGGGCCACGCCGGTCAGCCTGCTTCAAGAAACGCGCGCGATTGAATGCTCGTTTCTCAAACCTCACCCGAAGTTCGATCGCCTGGTCATCGACGCGAAGGATACGAAGGTCGAAGCTTTCAAAGAAGGAAAAGCCGCCGCCGAATTTACGCGCACAAGGTTTTTGGACAGCGCAATTTTATTGTCCGCCCCGAATGCCGCCGACGGCGGCGCACTTCTACACATTCTGACGAACGGGGACGTGCAATTTAGCGAAGGGCGCTTGCTCAAGTTTTTGGAACAGGATTGCGAAGACACCGGGGCTTCGAAAACCTGCAAGGCACCGGGATTCAAAAAGCTCTTCTGGTCACCTGAGAAATTGACGATGGACGGACAAGGAGGCGCACTCCGCCACTACGGCTTCTTCGCCAACCACGCCACCTATTTTGTGGCGCAAGATCTTACCTTATTGGACTACGGTCGCGAACTTCACCTTATCGCGGGACCGGCGCGCACCTTGCGGTGTAACTACCAAGCGGCCGAAGGAAATCCACGCTAATCGACGATCGGACGGCCCTTCGGATCGCCGATGAGATTGCGCGACAAGAATATTTGCAGCGTGCCCAGCGGGCCGGAAATGGGCAAGGCCCGCTCAAGACGATAAAACCAATCGAGGTAAAACGGCGCCTTCACCGTGCGCGGCCCCACGACCGTGTCGATCAAATCAAAAATACTCGTCGCGCAATTGTTCGTCAGCAGGCGGTACTTGGTCTGAAAACTCTTTTGCGAAATGGATTCAATCGCGAGCTGCAGCAGCTCACCGGCCTCGGCGTGACTGAGCGCCAGGTCGTACACTTGAACCTTGTGCTTAAGCTTATCGACGGAATATTCAATCACCTGTTCACGCGACAAAGCACGGATTCCGATCGGGTAACGTTCGAAGTAGGCATCAAATAAATTATATTTGCCGGCTTTAGGCGGAATACCTTCGGCCGAAATCACCAGATTGTTCGTACGAAGCGGACTCACCTTCGCGGCGGGGCTTTGTGATTTTAGAAGCACGGGTTGGTCATCGGGAAACTGAAAGATTAAAAAAACATGAAAGATTCCCGGGATGAATTCTTCGAAACCGACTTGCACATTTTTGACCACGGCGGTGGGAATGCTGGCCGTCCAGTACGCGTCTTTGTGCAGATAATTCGAGAGGACCGTTTTGCCCGCGACCGGCTTCAATCCTTTTTGCGCGATCACCACCGACTTGCGAAAACGGCACGTGTCGACGCAGCTTCCGTTGTAGGCGCCAAAATTAATTTGCCCCGGGCCTTCGAGTTCGTCCGCGGCCACCGAATCGCAGCGGCATAAGGCGGAGGGCACGGCCAATTCTTCGGCGCGAAGGAAGGTCGCTTGAAGTAACGAGAAGATGAAGATCGCGGACCCAAGAATATTTATCATCGTCCCTGCTCATCGGAAATTTTTGTGTGGCGGAAGCAGTCGACCGTGTGATCGTCGATCATGCCCGTCGCTTGCATGAACGCGTACATGATCGTGCTGCCGACGAAGCGAAAGCCGCGTTTTTTTAAATCTTTTGAGAGAGCGTCACTGTGCTCGTCGTGCGCGATGAAATCGGCGCGTGATTTAGGGCTGCGGCGAAGCGGTTTGTGGCCGACGAAACCCCAAACGTATTTACTGAATGAACCGAATTCTTTCTGCACTTCGAGAAAGCTTTTGGCGTTGGTTACCGTGGATTCAATTTTTAGTTTGTTGCGCACGATGCCCTCGTCGAGCATAAGGCGTTTGATTTTCTTTTGGTCGAAGCGCGCGACTTTTTTGACGTCAAATTGCGCGAAAGCTTTGCGGTAATTTTCGCGCTTTTTAAGGATAGTCTCCCAGGAGAGTCCGGCCTGCGCGCCCTCGAGAATCAGCATCTCGAAAAGGTGGCGGTCGTCACGGCTGGGGCGACCCCATTCGCGGTCGTGGTATTGAACGTATAATTTATTGGTCGGATTTACCCAAGGGCAGCGGCTTTTCGCTTCGCGTTTCATGTGCAGGTTCCCGTCTTCGACGCCGGTTGGAAAAGCACAAGTACTTGAAAGCGTTCGCCTATGGCAAAACATTTTGCCCTAGGTCGAGTTCTGTTTGAGCCCATTGACTTACACATTACTTACACCTAATCTACACATCGAACGCACCCAGGTGCAGCACAGGAGTTTTGAGCATGGCCCCCCGCAAAAAACCAATGCCCCTCACCTTGAAAGAGCTCAATGTCCTCGAATTTATCGAGATGTACATGCTTGATCAAGGTGTGGCTCCTACGTTTCAGCAAATCTGCGATTACTTTGGCTTCGCTTCGCTCAACTCAGCGCAGCGCTACCTTAAACAACTGCAAGAGAAAAACTATATCTATATTCCCGGCGGCAACCAAAAGCGCGCCATGCAGGTTCTGCATTCTTCGAAATCGATTTCAAATTTGTTGTCCGACCGTCTTATGTTGGGCGGATCGCCGTCAGGCGATTCCTCGGTATTGGATGCATCACTATCCCGCGATGCCTCTAACGGCCGGACATCAAGAACCAACCAAAACCCAGTCCTATCCCAAACTTTGAAGAAAGGGGCTCCCATTGAGAGTTTGTCTCCTCCCTCGGCGGAGTCTCTTTCTTTACCTTTACTGGGCCGCGTGGCCGCGGGCGCGCCGATCGAAGCTTTTACGCACGATGAACACATCACCGTGCCCTCTTCCATGATCCGTAATCCGTCGAAAACTTTCGCCTTGGTCGTTCAAGGTCAGTCCATGATCGAAGACGGTATTTTCGACGGTGACGTTATTTTTGTCCAAAAACAGACCTACGCCAGCAACGGCGAAACCGTCGTCGCCATGGTGAACAACCAAGCGACCGTAAAAAGATTTTATTTACACAAACGCAGTGATGTCGATAAACGCAACCACCTTATGTCCGACAAAACAAAAAACGATATCCACACTAATCCACAGAGTGATGCACATTCTTCCGAGAGCAAGCAGGTCGAGTTAAGACCGGCGAACTCCACGATGCAGTCGATGTGGCATCCACCCTCCGTGGTTGATATTCAAGGAATCGTCGTGGGTTTGATAAGACGCTTTTAATACTCACCAGAACCCCAACGTAGAAAAATAGGATTTATTTATTGAGGCATTTTGTCTCAATCATTGCGGGATTGCGCGTGCTCTCCCGGAAAAGGCAGACTTGTGTCTAAAGCGACCGCACAAAATTTGACGTTGCCGGCTCACGGTGGTGAGCGGCCCACGTTCGCCGATCTCAAGAAAGAGCTCGGCCGCCAATTGGTCGATGCCGGGCAAGTCGCGCCGCCGCCGGGAGTGCCTACCGGTTGGGAAAGTTTAGACCGCTACCTCTTGTGGAACGGTTTTCCCAAAAGTTCGCTCTCCTTATTAGTGAGCGAAGCCGGCGGCGCGACGTCACTTTGGATGCAAAGTGCGGCGGCCATCACGCGTCAGGGTCAGTGGGTCGCCTGGATTAACGAAAACAATACCTCGCTTACGCCATGGAGTTTACGCAACAAGGGCGTCGATTTGTCGAAGTTCTTGTGCGTGTCGCAGCCGCTCGATGCCAAACAGTTTTTGTGGGCGATGCAAGAGCTGATGTCCTTATGTTTGTTCGAAATGGTGGGTTGTGATCTCGGCGGCATCTTGTTGCGCGAACACCAGATTTTAAAGCTCAAGAAGCTCGCGATGCGCTACCAGACCGCGGTGGTGCTGTTTACGCAACAGCCGCGCGCGCTCAAGAGTTCGAATTATTCTTTGATTATGCATTTTCAGCGGGACCACGTTCGTATCGACCGTGCCCTTCACCGTGCCACCCCACACATCCTAGAAAGGAGAGAACTTTATGCGGACACTTTGCCTCAACTTGCAGCGGGACGCCGCGCCCTCTGTGGCTGAAAACTTTTTGGTCTTCAGCCCCAGGGTGCACTACCGCGCGCCCGGCTTAGTCTTCATGGAAATCAGTTCGACGTCGAAGTTATTCGGCGGCGAGAGCAAATTGCTCGACGAAGCCTTGCACGTTTCGCGTGAGTTCTTTTCGGGCGCCGTGGGTGCGGTCAGCGATTCTCCGTGGGGCGCGCAAGCTCTATGCGCCGAGCAACCGAATTCGGTCAGCGCCCCCACGCGCGAACTGCAAGATCTCGGTGCGGCACCCTTGTCGCGCTTGCACCAGCTCGAAGGCTTGATCGCGTGGCGCTCGAATTCCGAGGTTGAAGGGATCGTCGATTTTTTCCACATGCTGGGCATCAACCGGCTCGAAGAGATTCGCCGTTTCGAGGTCGACTCTTTCCGCGAACGCTGGAAAGAAACGGGCACCCTCATTTGGAAGCGGCTGCACGGCTTAGACAAACAAGTGATTTCTCCCCTGCTGCCGTCCGAGGCATTGCAGGATTATATTCACTTGGATTTTCCGGTCTCGCTGCTGCCGTTCCTGTTGCATTGTTTGGAAAAAAGTTTGAAGCGTCTTATGGGCCGCCTGCAAGGGCGGGGTGAGTACGCGCAAAAAGTGATCGTGCAATTGTTCTGCGAGTACTCGGACAAAATGCATCTGATCGAGCTGCAGCCGGCAACACCTTCGCGCAATTTAGAATTGTTTATGAAGTTGCTTGAACACAAATTGGGCGACATCAGTCTCGAGAATCCGATTCAGCAAATCGAAATCGAAGTTGTCCCCGTGCCCGAAAAGGTGCAGCAACTTTCTTTTTTCGAACCGCGCGTAAGCGATAGCGAAAAGCTCTCGCAATTGGTCAGCGTTTTTTGCCAAGCGCGCTTGACCACCGGCTTTTTGAAACCCAAGGACGAAATTCTTCCCGAGGCCGCTTGGGAAGTCACACCGGAGTTTGAAGAATATGAAGCGCTTGATGATGCAATTGAAGTCGAAGGAAAAAGTTTTCAGATTAAGCCTGCCTATAGTGCAGCTCTGGCTGATGCTCCTCGCCCTTCACGGCTTCTAAAAAAACCACGCGTACTGGGCCGGCGTGAACTGGACCGTTTTCAATTTTTGAGCCATCAACCCATCGAACGGATGGAAGATAGCTGGTGGGAGAGCTCTCGTGGGCGTGATTACTATTTTGCCCTTTCGGCAAAAGGCGAATTTGTTTGGTTGTTCTATGACCGCATCGAAAACGAATACTTCCTCCATGGATATTTTGATTGAGAAAGCTGTACATACAAACCACACCCCGACGCGTCCACAAGTACGACGACTCACGTTTAATCGTGCAGATCGCGGCGTTCCTGCTGCTACTGCACACTTTGAATTACCTAATTTAGCGGACCGCAGCCTTGCGACCGACCAACCTGTAACCCACTCTGTGCGAACAGAGTCGTCTGCGGATTTAGATTTTACAACTGCGACAGAACATCATGAACCGCGAAGATTATTTGTGCATCCCCACGGTGAGAGCTCACTGTCCCCCCCGGATAAAAGCTCTCGCCCTGGGGCCGCCATTTTTAATGCGGCATTTCCTTTCCAGACAGGAAATGCTGCGTTGACGACCCGTCCGTTCGGACGGACACGCTTCTTCGCGGGATCATTGCCGTGAAGAAGCCGGAACTACCCAACGTCAAAACCAAATTCTACGACTCCGGTTTACATAGCGATAAGGTCGGCCCTCCGCGCGGGCCGGGCATCGTCAAAAATTATCCGGCCGTCCGTAAAGGGCCGCGTACCGCCGTGCATCCGGCCGATCGCGCCGGCGCGGGCAAAGTAGCGTCCACAAATCCGCCGGGCGGACCGGCCGGGGGCGTGCGCTTGCCTACGGGTGAAGATCACGGACCCGTGTCCCTGCCCTCGCGGCCCATGCCCGAAAAGTATCCGGTTAAACGTGAAGCGGCTCACCCGAAACCTGCGCAGTGGGCACAGGATTTTGTGACCTCGCTTCAAGAGCCGGAAAGCAAACTGCCCGCGCTCGCGGTCAATTACGTGGAGTTGCTCGGGCGGTCGAACTTTTCTTTTCTGCAAGGCGCTTCGCACCCCGAAGAGATGGTGACCTACGCGCAAAGCCTGGGCTACCGGGGCATGGCGCTCTGTGATCTTAACGGGCTTTACGGAGTGGTGCGCGCGTACCAGGCCATCGAGTTTCCGTCGAACTTCATCGCGCAGAGTGATGATCTGAACCGCAACTTTAAATTCTACTGCGGTGCCGAGATGCAATTGGCCGACGGAAGTTCGGTGGCGCTTTTGCCGATCCATAAGGACGGCTACACCAATCTTTGCCAAATCATCACCGAGAGCAAACGCGGAAGCGAGAAGACATTTTCGAATCTTGATCTCGATATCCTCGAAAAATACAGCGACGACTTACTCGCGTTCGCGCTGCCGCCGTGGAAGGATGAACAACTCATTCGCCTGCGTGAAATCTTTGACGACCGCCTCTACATCCCCGTCTGGAAAGACTACACATGGGAGTCATTGCAACTTTACAATCAAGCGCTACAGCTTGAGGCGCGCTACGGTTTTGAATTGTTCGCGACGCAGCGGCCGTTCATGGCCGAGGCCAAGAAAAAGATTTTGCACGACGTGCTCACGTGTATTCTGCACAAAACGACGCTTAAGAAAGCGAAGACCCGGCTGCTCACGAACGGTGAGCGCTGTTTAAAACCGCTGCCGGACTTGGCCAAGCTCTGGACGGACCGGCCGGACTTGCTGACCAAAACCGTCGCGATCGCCGACCGGATTCAGTTTACTCTGAAAGAACTGGAATACGAATATCCGCACGCCGCACGTCCGGCCGGGATCGAGGCGCCGGATTATTTGCGCGAGCTGACCGAAAAAGGTTTGAAGGTCCGCTTCCCGGAAGGCATCACGCCCAAAATCCGCGGGATGATTGAGCACGAATTAAAACTGATCAACGAGCTTCGCTACGAAGATTATTTTCTCACGCTGTGGGACGTTTGCCAGTTCGCGAGCAGCCGCGGGATTTTGCACCAGGGCCGCGGTTCGGCCGCGAACTCGATCGTCTGTTATTGTTTGGGGCTGACGGCCGTGAATCCGGACAAGGTGGAATTGCTGTTCGAACGTTTTATCTCGAAAGAGCGCGGTGAGCCGCCGGACATCGACATCGATTTCGAAAGCGGACGCCGCGAGGAAGTGATCCAGTACATTTACGAAAAATACGGCTCGGCCCACGCGGCGATGGTGTGCACCGTGATTTGCTACCGTTCGCGGATGGCGATGCGCGAGATCGCGAAAGTGCTCGAAGTGCCGCTACCGACCGTGGAGCTCATGATTAAATTCATGGGCCGCGAAGGTCTCACGCGTTTGAAAGAGGCGCCCGAAAAAGCCGAAGAATGGAAGATCGACCCGCACACCTACGAATTGCTTTTGCGGCTGACGATGGCGTTGATCAGTTTTCCGCGGCACCTCGGCATTCACTCCGGCGGCTTTCTGATCGCCAAGCGGCCGATCACCGAATGCGTACCCGTCGAGAAAGCGACGATGGACAAACGCTACGTCATCCAATGGAACAAAGATGACCTGACCGTTTTAAAGATGCTGAAGATCGACGTGCTCGGCCTAGGCATGCTGACCGCGATCAACAAATGTTTTGAGATGCTGAAGCAGCACAAGAACATCGACATGAGCATCTACAACGTGCCCGTGGGCGACACGCGCACCTACGATATGATTTGCCGGGCCGACACGGTCGGCACGTTTCAGGTCGAATCACGCGCGCAGATGTCGCTGCTGCCGCGGCTTAAACCCAGGGAGTTTTATGATCTGGTGATCGAGGTGGCGATCGTTAGGCCGGGCCCCATTCAGGGCGGAATGATTCATCCGTTTATCCGCCGGCGCGACAAGCTCGAGGAAGTCACCTACCCGCATCCCGATCTCGAACCGATTCTCAAGAAAACTTGCGGCGTGCCGATCTTCCAAGAGCAAATCATGCAGATCGCTTCGGCGGTCGCGGGCTTTACCCCCGGCGAAGCCGATGAGTTACGGCGGATCATGTCCTCGAGCTGGAAAAAGCATGACCTGATGGAGGGGCTACGCCAGCGCCTGATCAACGGCATGATCAATCACGGAATCCAAATCGAATACGCCGAGCAGATTTACCAAACGATCATCGGGTTCGCGTCCTACGGTTTCCCCGAAAGCCACGCCGCGAGTTTTGCGATCATTACCTACGCCAGTTGTTATTTGAAAGAGCACCATCCCGAGGCCTTCGTGGCTTCGCTGCTCAACGCGCAACCGATGGGCTTTTATTCGCCGCGCGCGTTGATCATGGATGCGCAAAGGCACGGCGTGAAATTCAGGCAGGTCGACGTGCAGTATTCGGATTACGACTACACGCTCGAAGATAACGAAGTGCGGGTCGGCTTCCGCGCGCTTTACGGTCTGAAAGAGAAACATATTCTCACGCTCATCGAAGAGCGAAAACAAAACGGCCTGTTTCATGACTTTACGGATTTGGTTAAGCGAACGGGTCTCAACAAAAGCACGCTGATGTGTTTGGCGGCGGCGGGTGCGTTCAACTCACTCGGCATCACGCCGCGCGAAGCGCTTTGGAAAACGCAAAGCGTGAACGTGAATCCCGCAAGTTTGTTCTTCGGAACGGCATCGCAAAATGACGAAGAACAATTGCCCCGCGAAAACAATTGGCAAACTCTGCAGCGCGAGTACGGCAGCCAAGGTTACTCGCTGGTGCATCACCCGCTCGGGATCTTGCGCCACGCTTTAGACCGCTGGTCAAAGTGGCAGCGCGACCGCAACTCGGCCGGCTTCACCAAGGCTTGTCACATGCCTGATGTGCAAAACAATTATTACGTGCGCGTCGCGGGCCTGCTGAGTTTGCAGCAACGGCCACCGACGGCGAAAGGGTTCGCGTTTCTCACGCTCGAGGATGAGACCGGTACGTTCAATATTATTTTGATGCCTAAGATTTATGAGCAATTTCGTTTAGTGATTATTCATCACCCGCTGCTACATATTTACGGCAAGTTGCAAAAGGTGGCGGGCGTGATCAACATCAAAGCCGAAATCGTCAGGCCCCTGCCCGCCGACAAACTGCTGCAAGCGACGCCCGCGCAATTGAACTCGGGCTTTGATCTGACGAAATGTTTTGATGACCACACGATAGGGTGACCCGCACGCCCCGGGTCACCGGCATGACAAAATGACCCGCTAGTAGGGACTTGGCGCGATCATGTCCATAGGATCGGCCTTACGAACCGGCATCGGCTCGGCGTCGGCTTTGGACTCGGCTACGTTTTTCGTGAACGCCACCGCGAAATCACGCAGGAGCATTTCTTGCGCGCTGGGATCAGTCTTGCGCATAATTTCGGCCTGACCGAAATCTACGCCTTCGAATAATTCGGCGAGCTTGCGATTGTATTCGGGTCTGATGCCGATCTCGCGCAAATCTTTGCGGGTCTGCGAAGCTTTCTTGAGCCAGGTCGTCCATTCTTTAAGTTGCTCAGGGTTGGCCTTCGAGAGATCGATTTTTTGACCTTTCCACCACATCCAAAAACGGCGCAAGTCCTTGCGGTCTTGGAAGTCAGTCGTGCGCGCGAGAACCATGACCGGTAAAATATTGTGGCGAAGCTGTAAGGTGTAAACTGCTTCGTGCTCCCACTGCAAAATCTTAGCGGCGGCGCGCGGCGTGTGCTCTCCGCGAGCGAGCGCATCGCGGTTGCGCAGGGCTTGCAGTATGTAATCGTATAAAGTCATGCGGGGAAGATCGCGTCTTTTCAAACCAAGCAAATAGCGAGCGTGCACTTCGTCGAGTTTGGCGCCGATCGCGGCCACACCCTTGTACGAAAGATTCGGGCGAAGTACGTCGACCTGCGCGTCGCGCGGGATGTGCTTGAACAAACGATCAAACAGAAGCTCGGTGCCTATCTCAAGGCGAGCGTCCAATTCAGCGAGATCTTCGCCGCTTTGGCCTTTCCAGAATTGAAAGTACATGGCGTGCATGGTGAAGGCGGCTTCGGCAAAGAGATCGGGATCTTCGTTGTGGCCAAAGAAGAGCTGCCATAACGACGTGACCACGCCTACATTGTCACGCGAGGTTTCGGCGAAAAGGCGGTCGAGGTGCTCAATCATACGGGTATGGGATAAGTCGAAGGTCATTTCGGATTCGAGCGCGTCGGTGCGTTCTTTGAGATTCTGCGAAGTCTCCTTAAGATCCTTCATCTTCTCGTTCATTTCTTCGGTGGTTTTGGCGGCGTTCTCGGCGGTTTTTTTCAGCGAACACGACACAAGAACCAAACATGATCCTAACAGGACCAGCACACTTGCGGCTTTGATCATCGATTAATTACCCCTCATAGGTTGTGGGGGACTTTACTGATCAGGCTTGGGAAACCACAGAGTAAAGATTACTGGTAGCGAGCCCTACTCGGCGGTCTGCGATCCGGCGGATGTTTCCGTGGGTACGGCGGTCGCCGGGGGCCGGTCTTCGCCCAGCAAATCACGCACAAAGGCCTTAACCTTCGAGCGCTCGACGCTTTTATCGACGAAAACATCACGGGATTTGCCCCAATCCGGGGACGAAGAGGCCGTGCTTGAGAAATCCGAGGTCGAATAGCCGGTGGACTCCTGCGCTTCAGCTTTGAACTGAAATGTAATGAGCATGATGATCGCGAGAACAAAGCGCACGGTTTCCTCCTTACGTCCTTCAATTACAAGGATCACGCCATTCGGGCCATCCCGTAAGTGTCGGTAAAGATTAGATAAATTGACCGGACACGCTGCGGACGCCAGCGGGATACCGGCTACGCTCTAGTCAGCCGTCCGGTGTCCCGCCAAAATCCTGAAAATTCCGGGGTTTAGACTGTCTAAGACATGGTGCCTACCCCGTCCGAAAAGCGCTTGGCTCCCGGATGCCTTTTAGCGATATTTCAGGGCTATGCCGAACACATTCTCCCGCCTCCCGATTATGAAGCTCTCAGCCACGGGCAACGATTTTTTGCTCGTGGATCTTCTTAAGCCTGCCCACCGCGAATTGTGGAAAAAGGAATGGTCCAAGAAACCACGGGCCACGTGGGTCCGTGAATGGTGTCACCGCCAAGAAGGTCTCGGCGCCGACGGCATGGTGTTTCTAGAAAAAGATAAAGAACTCGATTTCGCTTGGGATTTTTATAACTCCGACGGCAGCCACGCGGAGATGTGCGGCAACGCCGCCCGCGCGGTCAGCCTTTACGCCGGGCAGGCTTTGAAAAAATCGAAACTTCAATTTCGGTCCATCGTCGGACCGGTCAACGCGAAGATTTCAGCTTTAAAGAAAAACGCCGGCCAGGTCGAAGTCCGCTTACCAAAAATCGCCGAGAATGAGTGGAATCAGCTCATCGAATGGAAAGGCGCGAAGTTGAATTACGATTTCGTGCGCGCCGGTGTGCCCCACGCGGTCGTGCGCGTACCGAACTTGGAAGAGCGTGCGCAATTGCGTGAGTTCGCGCTCGAGATCAAACGCCAACCGTCGTTCATCAAACACGGCACCAACGTGACTTTCGTGCGGCTCCTCTCGAATCACAAAGTCGGCAGCCTGACTTTTGAACGCGGTGTCGAAGATTTCACGCTCTCGTGCGGCACGGGAGCGATTGCGAGCGCCCACTCGGTTTTGCGCGGTGAAGAAGACCAGCCGGTCGAAGTTCAGGTTCCCGGCGGAACACTGCGTGTGGTATGGAAAGACGGATATCCTTACTTATCGGGCCCGGCGAAAATCGTGGCGGAGATGCACTTATGTCGATGAATGTAGAATTACTGACCAAGCCCCTCAAAGTTCTGAAGCGCATTCAAGAAACGCCCGACGCGGTTTCGTTAGTGCTCGAGATTCCCGAGCCGCTCAAGAAACAGTACTCCTACAGCGCTGGCCAGTTCGTGACTTTCTTTTTGACGGTTAACGGCGAGCGCATCAACCGCAGCTATTCGCTTTCAAGTTCACCGCTCGTCGATAACGAATTTAAAGTGACGATTAAAACCGTGCCTAACGGTCGCGGTTCAAATTTCTTGTGCAACGACGTGAAGGAAGGCGACGTTCTTTTAACCACGCCGCCCGCGGGACAGTTCTTCAAACCTTCGCTCGAACCTCGCGGCACGCATTACTTCTTGTTTGCCGCCGGCAGCGGGATCACGCCCGTTTACTCGATTATGAAAACGGTTTTGAAAGCGTCATCGATGAACCACGTCACGCTCGTATTCTGTAACCGCAATCAAGAGTCGATCATCTACCGCGAAGAGCTTGACCAGTGGACGAAAGAATTCGCCACGCGCATGGACGTGATTCACAACCTGACCAAGCCCACGGGCGAATGGGCGGGAAAAAGTGGGCGCATCGCGCGCGGGCTGATTAGCGAAGTCGTCGACATGCCCTCGTCGGGCCCGACGGCCCGCGAGTACTACTTGTGTGGCCCGTCTGAGTTTATGCACACCGTAAAAAACGCGTTGATCGAAAACGGCGTGAATAAAGATTTAGTTCGCATCGAAGATTTCGGCATTGAACTGCACAAGCCCGTCGCTACGGCGCCCGGCGTGAAGCTCGACAGCAACTGGACTTTGATCGGCCCCGCCGATTCGAATGAGCCACCTGAAAAAATAATTTGCGAGCTCAACGGCGAGACCACGGAAGTCGCGGCCAAACCTGGTCAGAATATTCTCGAGACTTTGCTCGAGGCCGGTCTGCAGCCTCCGTACTCCTGCATGGACGGCGCGTGCATGGCTTGCATGGGAAAGATCACCGAGGGCCGGGTTTACCAAGAAGATCCGGGTATCCTGATGGACGACAACATCAAGAAGTGCGAATCGCTCACTTGCCAGGCCAAACCGCTGTCTAGGATCGTCAAAGTTTCCTACGATAATCTGTAAAGGTTTGCGAAACTAAGAGCATGCGTCTGCGTGCTCCGAATGTTTCCCATGCCTTGGCGATCGCGCTCGCGTTCGCAGGCCTTTGCACGTCCCGACCCGCACAAGCGATCCGCTCAAGTTACCGCAACGCGAATCCCATCGGCTGGATGCATATGCTGCCCGCAGGCGAGGTTCCCGGTTGGTCGGGCGGCGCTTGGATGAACTTCGAAATCAATCACGCCAACATTTGGAATATGCAGGCGAACATTCGCGATAAAAGAACGAACGCGATGTACACCTACAAAGCCGACTTCGAGCAAAGCTCGGCGATCTTGGAGTTGGGCGCACCCATCTCAAAACATTTAGCGCTCACCTTCGAGGTACCGTACGCCAACCGCAACGGCGGCTTTCTCGACGACTTTATCGATCAATTTCACCAGCTGATCCAAAGCGACCGTTTCTTACGCCACCTCAACGACGACTTTGATAATTCATACGTCGTTAGAAATAACGGCGCCGATCAACTCGCGACCGAACGCGCGAACGGAGTCGGTGCGGTGAAAGCAAAATTGAAATACTGGCCGCTACAATGGAAAAGCAAAACGCCGGGCGTCTGCGATTGCGGTTTTGCGATGTCTGCGCAGGCGAAGATGCCGTTGCAACACCGGAAGTTCGGTTTAAGTTCGGGAAGCGAAGATTACAGCGGCATGCTGCATTTGGGAATTCCGCTCGGCTCGTTCAGCGCCGTGTGGGCCTCTGCCGCTTACACGAAGCTTGGACCTAACGAAACTTTTGCCGGTTGGCCCCGCCGTGACTGGCTGCAAATGTACGAGCTAAGTTTAGACTTAGCGATGAGCCCCGGCTGGGGCTTAATGCTGCAAGCGCGCACCGAATCGCCGCTGTTCCGCAAACAAGATCTAGAATTTCAATATAGCTACGCCGGCGAGCGTGAGCGCGCGATCGAGCGCGTGGCTTCGGGCTGGAATGCGTTGACCGCGTGGCGCGGTTCGCAATCGATCGGTTTTCGTTACCGTTGGGGTCTGGGTAGCCAGATCAATTTGTTGTTCGTCGAGGACTGGGGCACGGGCAACAAGGACGGTCGCGGCGAAAAGCTGTACGTTAATAATGCCCCGGATGTGTCGCTCATCACCCAATGGCATTTTACCTTCTGACCATGTTAAGATCAGACACTTTTGAAAAGGAAAATACATGATTGTTTCGGATCGCATCTTAAGCAAAGTGATCGACGCGGCCTTAAGTTTGGGCGCCGACTTCGCCGAAGTTTACGTTGAAGACACGCGCAAGCGCCAGTTCTCGTACCTGGATGCGCGACCCGAAAAAGCGATCTCCGGTCACACGCTCGGCGCGGGCATCCGTTTGTTTTCGGGCACGGAACAACTCTACACTTACACGAACGATATCTCAGAAATGGGTTTGTTGCGCGCCGCCCGCCAAGCCGCCGAGGCGATGAAATCTTCGCACCGCCAGAAAGCCGTCACGCCCGAAGCGTTTCAAAACTTCGGCACCGTCACTGCCCTGAAAACTTCGAACACCGATACGCAGTGGCAGAATTTGAAGGTCATGGACGAAACCGCGCGCGGATTTTCCTCGCTCGTGAGCCAAGTCCACGCCGAAGTCGCCGAAACATTTAAATACGTGCAGATCATGAATTCCGAAGGTGTGCACCGGCAAGAAGGCCGGCCTTATCTAAATGCCTTCGCGCGCGTTTTTTCGGAAGAGAACGGCAACAAAGAATACGGCTACGAACGAACCGCATTTTTAGGAACGGCCGAAGACTGGCATAAAGTAAACTTTCGTGAATTGGCGCAAGTCGCCGCGGGACAATCGCTGCGCATCTTACGCGCGGCCTGGGCGCCCGCCGGTGAAATGCCGGTCTTGATCGACAGCGCTTTCGGCGGCGTGATTTTTCACGAAGCCTGCGGCCACGGTTTAGAAACCACCGCGGTCGCTAAAGACGCTTCGGTTTTTTGCGGTAAGCTCGGTCAGAAGGTCGCGCATGAGTCTGTCACCGCCGTCGACGACGGCACATTGTTAAACTCCTACGGGAGCTTAGAGATCGACGACGAAGGCGCTCCCACGCAAAAAACCACGTTGATCGAAAACGGAATTTTAAAAAGCTACATCGTCGACAAGATCGGCGCGCGCAAGACCGGCTACCAAACGACCGGCAGCGGCCGTCGTCAGGATTATCGTTTTGCGCCGACGTCGCGCATGCGCAACACCTACATCGCCGCGGGCAAATCGAGTTTCGACGAAATGCTCAAAGACATCGACTACGGAATCTACGCTAAAAGTTTAGGCGGCGGTTCGGTCATGCCGGGTACGGGTTCGTATAACTTCGCGGTGAACGAAGCGTTCATCGTGCGCAACGGCCGCATCGAAGAGCAAATCAAGGGCGCGAGTTTGATCGGCACCGGCATCGAAACTCTTAATCGCATCGTAAAGGTTGGCTCGGAGTTAGTGTTAGCGCCGGGCACCTGCGGTTCTTCAAGCGGGCACATTCCCGTTACCGTCGGGCAACCTCCGCTGCTTGTTTCTAAACTCACGGTGGGAGGTAAAGTATGAGCTTGCACGACACTTCCGCGATGGACCAAGCGATCGATCACCTGCTTGAACTTGCAACCGAACAGAAGATGGATCTCGAGGTCATGGGCGCGCAACGCAGCTCAACCGCCATTTCCTTCAACAACCGCAAGATGGATCAGTTTTCGTTCAGCGAAACTCGGTCGATCGGCGTACGCTTGATCGCCGGCAAAAACGAAGGCGTGGCGTACACCGAAAGTTTGGATCCCGACAGTCTCGCGAACGTGCTCGACGAAGCGCGCGCGAACGCCAAGATGATCCGCCGCGAATGGATTTCGGAACTTCACTCACCTCCCCCGCTGCCCGAGATGGCGGAGTTGTTTAATCCTAAGCTCGACGAAGTCGCGGTCGCCGACAAAATCGCGCAGGCCGAGAAATTAGAGTCGGCGGCGCTCGCTTACGATCCACGCATCACCAACGTGGCCTACGCCCGCTACGGCGACGGTCGCCAGCAAATGTGGATCGCGAACAGCAAGGGCCTTCGTGGCTCCTATAAAATGAACGTATGCTACTCATACGCGCGATGCATGGCCAAAGACGGCGACAACGCGGTCATGGGCGGCGAATACGAAACGCACCACGATTTCGCGAACCTCGACGGCTTTCGCATCGGCCAAATTGCCGCGCGCAAAACTTTAGAACGCGTCGGGGCCGAGCGCCCCGACACCGGCCGCTACACGGTCGTGTTCGAAAATCGCGTGGCCGAAACTTTGATCGGCATGGTCGCAGGGTATTTCAGCGCGAAAGCGATCGACGACAAAACCTCGCCGCTCGCGGGTAAGCTGGGGCAGAAGTTGTTCTCCGACAAAGTTACGCTGACCGATGATCCGTTCTTCAAACACGGCGCGGCCAGCCGGCCCTTCGACGACGAAGGTTACCCATCACAAACGACCACGCTGGTTGAAGGCGGCAAGATCAACGCTTTCCTCACCAACTCGGTGCTCGCGCGTAAACTGAAACTAGCGCACACTGCGAGCGCCGACCGATCACCCTCGAGCGATCTCGACATCAGCCCGACCAACGTCATCGTTAAACCCGGCACGCAAGACGCCGCGGCTTTGTTGGCCGCCGACGCGAAGGTGATTTTAGTGACCGACATTTTGGGAACCGCCGGCTTTCGCGGGACCTCGGGCGACTTTTCGATCCCGATCGAAGGTCACCTGTACGAAAACGGCAAGCGCGTGCGGCCGCTTAAGGATTTTTTAATGTCGGGCAATATTCTTCAGCTCATGGCCGGGATCGAAGCGGTCGGCAACGATGCGTTAGCGCCCATCGGCAACGTGGTTTGCCCGTCGCTTCTCGTTCGCGATTTGAACATTGCGGGTAAGGCTTAGTCCGGGGTAATTTCTTGGGGTAAGCCTAACCGAATACGGGAGCCTCCATGAAACTTTTGTTTATCGCATTATTGATGTTTGGATTGTCGGGTTGCCGCTCGCGCTCTCTGCTTGCGGATTCAAAAGACGTTCAAGTGAGCCGCAACGAAGCCGAGAGTAATTGTCACGAAATCGGTACGATGACCGGCACGACGATGTCGGCCAAGGGCACGCAAGAACAAGCGCTCGAAGATTTGAAAAAAGAAGCGGCCAACAAGGGCGCGAATTACGTTCAAGTGAAAGAGTACTCAGCCACCGGCACGGCGGTCACGGGCATCGCTTACGAATGTCCTTAGATATTTTCTAAAAAAGTCTTCGCGCGTTTCAACACCGGCATCGGGATTTCGTGTGCGCCGCCGAAAGGCATCCAGTCGACGTCGGCGCCGCCCGATTTGAGCAGATCATTTAAACGTTGGCTGGCCGCGAACGGGATGACCGTGTCGGATTGGCCGTGCGACTGCAAAATCTTTTTGCCTTTGAGGGCCGAAGCTTTCTTCTTCCAATTCGCCTCGTCGAGCAACGCGCCCGAAAGCAGAATCAAACCGTGAACGTCTTCGGGTTGGGTCAAAGCGATTTCGGTCGCGACCATGGCGCCTTGACTGAAACCACCGAGGACGAGCTTTTTGGAATTCAGGTGAAAAATCATATCGCTGACGATATTCGAAGACTGATCCATGCCGGGGGGCCGAACTTGGGTGAAGTCGACGCCGACTTCGAGATCGCGCAACGAAATCGGGAACCAGCCGCGTCCCATCATGTGCGGGCCGATCGGAACTTCTAAAGGCGCGTCGGGCACGTAGAAGGTCCAGTTTTGTTCGGGGTCGAGGAAGTCGGCTAGGGGAAAAAGATCCCCGGCATCGGCGCCAAAACCGTGCAGGAGAATGACGTTGTGTCCCGGCTCTTCACCGGGACGTTTCAAGCAACTTAGACGACCGACTTGTTCACGCATGACGCTCAAGTAACATTGCCACCGGCCGGAAGTCATTTCATAATATTCGAACATTATGAACGACGCCACTACCCCAAATACAACCGCATCACCGGGCCGTATTCATCAACTCAAAGAGTATTACGAAAAGAACGAACACCGCATCGCGATCGGCTTTTTCATCGGCGGCTTTTTGTTCGATATCGTCACGCTCGACGCCATTGATTCGTGGCTGACGATCGGCCAGCAGATCGTCTACCTGATGGTCATCCTCGGCGCGATGATGCAGATGTTTTTTGAGGAAGCGAAGCCGCCGCTGGAATATGAGCGCATGTTCGTGCTCAAGCGTTACTACTTCGAGTACCGCACGGCGATCATTCACTTCTTCTTCGGGAACTTACTTAACCTTTACACGATTTTCTTTTTCAAGAGCTCGTCGTTGCTCGTGTCGTTCTTCTTCATGTTGTTCCTGATCTTCTTGTTGGTGGCTAACGAGTCGAGTCGTTTTAAGTCGATGGGATTGTCGTTCAAATTTGCGTTGCTCGCGCTGTGCCTGTTTTCGTTCTTCGCGTACGTCATACCGATCTTCGTCGGCTCCATCGGTCTGCTGACCTTCATGTTTTCGATGCTCGTAGGTTGCTTGCCCATCGTCGGGATCGGTTGGTGGATTCAGACTTACGCGCCGGCCTTATTCGATCGCGCCAAGCGCCAGATTTTGCTGCCCACGGCAGGCGTGTTGCTCGGTTTCTTGACCCTCTACACGCTGAAACTGATCCCGCCGGTGCCGCTGTCGATACCGTTCATCGGCGTTTATCACAGCGTCGAGCGCGTGCCCGAAGGCTACAAACTCGGTCACGAAAAACCTTGGTACGTTTTCTGGCAGAATGGTGATCAAGAATTCCTGGCCCAAAGAGCTGATAAGATTTACGTCGCCTTCCGCGTGTTCTCACCGACCCGTTTTTCGGATCAGGTGATCGTACGTTGGTACTGGAAAGACAACCGCGCCGGCTGGTTACTGCAGGATTCTATCCCGATCAAAATCGTGGGCGGCCGGCAAGAAGGTTTCCGCGGTTACGGGACAAAATCCAATTACCAACCGGGCAAGTGGAAAGTTCAGATCGAAACGACGGACGACCGTGAAATCGGCCGCGTCTATTTCAATCTGGACATCGCGCCGGAAGGCCCGCGGACTTTCGAATACGATATTATGTAGTCTCTGTTATGTGGTCTCTTTGATAAACTTAGCGAGCGGCGGACGTTCGGGCGCCGCCGGAATTCCGAGCGGCACGCCGATGATCAAGCCGCCTTCGAGACGCACGAGCGCCGGATCGAGACCGAGAATTTCGTAAGTCTTTTGGTGCATCCAAGCGCCGCCCGTACTCCACTTCGTGCCGACCCCCTTCGCCCACAAATCCATCGAAGCGATTTGAACACTGCAAGAGAGTGTCGCGTAATCTTCGTGTTCTCGGTGGGGATTACTTTTTTGAATCGCCAACGCGATCAAGTGAGCGGGATTCATCATCGAATCTTGAATAGCCTTGGCTTTCACTTCGTTGAGCGGGCCTTTTTCACTTTTGAGCAACACCGCGAGGACGGCGAGTTCAGCCCGGGCCCGGGGTCCCACCCACGTGTAAATCCAAGGGTACGAAAGTTTGTGATTCGGCGCCCACAACGAGAGCTCTAAGGCACTTTGCACCGCTTCGCGCGGCACGCTTTGCGCCGAGTAGTTGTGAACCGTGCGTCTAGAGCGAACTAATTCGGCAAAATCCACAAAACCCGCCTTGCTGAAAGTGTCATAGAGACCTAAATTACCCCCCATGGACTGGAAGAACAAACCGAAATCATTTTGGAAAGACAAACTCAAACCAATTGAATACGCGGTGACGCAAGAGTCGGGCACCGAACGCGCGTTCAGCGGTGAGTACTGGGATAAAAAAGACGCCGGTCACTACCTCTGCGTCTGTTGCGGCACTCCGCTTTTTGAATCGACGGAAAAATTCGATTCGGGTTGCGGCTGGCCTAGCTTCTTCGCACCGAAAAAGGGCGAAGCCGGCGCGGGTGATGACATCGAGTACATCACCGACAATTCGCACGGTATGCGTCGGATTGAAGTGCGTTGCAAAACTTGCGATGCGCACCTCGGCCACATCTTCGACGATGGCCCACGCGAAAAAACGGGCAAACGTTATTGCATCAATTCGGCCTCGCTTAAGTTCGTGCCCGAAGACGACGCGTTGAAAGCGCCGGCGGCCGAATGAGGCCGGTGAAAGTTCTGTTCGTGTGTTTGGGCAACATCTGCCGCTCGCCCGCCGCCGAAGGAATCTTTCGCGACCTCGTGAAAAAAGAAGGGCTTGAAAAACAGATCCTCGTCGATTCCGCCGGCACCGGCGATTGGCACGAGGGCGAAGGACCCGACGGCCGCATGATCATGTTCGCGAAGAAACGCGGCTACGACCTAAGCGACTTAGTCGGCCGGCAAATCAAGGCGCCGCACGATCTTGAAGATTACGATTACATTCTTACGATGGACGAATCGAACCTGCGTAACGTGCGCGCGCTCGATCCGAGCACCAAGCACCACGTGAAGATCCAACCGCTCACTTCGTTTTGCAAAGTACATTCGATCAAAGAAGTGCCCGATCCCTATTACCGGGAAGACGACGGCTTCGAACACGTGCTCGATTTACTCGAAGATGCGTGTACCGAGCTGCTCCTCCACATCAAGAATAAGGATTTAAAATGAATCCATTCTGGGCGCTGCGCATTCACGACTCAAACGGCACGGCCTTCGCCAAGCTTCAGCAGATGACCCGCAACGAATTGACGATCGGTGAAGTGACGATCGAGGTTCACTATTCGAGCGTGAACTATAAAGATGCGTTAGCGGCCACGGGCCGCGGTAAAATCTTAAAACAATTCCCGCTGAACGGCGGCATCGACGTCGCGGGCCACGTTCTCGAATCCACCGATCCGCGTTTCAAGCCCGGGCAAAAAGTTTTAGCGAACGGCATGGGCCTCGGCGAAAACTACGACGGCGGCTACTCCGAAGTTTTGCGGCTGCACGCCGACAGCGTCGTGCCCCTCCCCGACGGCTTAACTCTGCGCGAATCGATGATTTTAGGTACCGCCGGTTTCACGGCGGCACTTGCTTTGTCGCGGATGGAAACCAACGGCCAAGCGCCCGAGATGGGCCCGATCTTAATCACGGGAGCCAGCGGCGGTGTCGGCAGCTTCGCGACGCAATTGTTTTCGCAAAAGGGCTACGAGGTGATCGCCGCGAGCGGAAAGCACGAGGCGATCAAATATTTAAAAGACCTGGGCGCCAGCCAAGTTATTCCGCCGGCTGAGCTAGCCATGGGTCCTCGCCCGCTTGAGAAAGCCCGCTTCGGCGGCGCGGTCGACAACGTCGGCGGCAAACTTCTGTCGCAAACGCTGGCGCACGTAAATCTTTGGGGCAACGTCGCTTGCATCGGCATGGCCGAGAACGCAAATCTCGACACCACGGTCATGCCGTTCATCCTCCGTGGCGTAAGTTTGTTAGGCGCAAGCTCCAACAACACGCCGATGAAGTTGCGCCACGAAATATGGAAAAGGCTTGCGACCGAGTGGAAACCAAAACAGCTCGAGAGAATTTTAGCCCGTACCGTTGAACTCAAAGATTTGATGCAGGCCTTCGACGATCTTCTTCACCGCAAAGTGCACGGCCGCATCCTCGTGCAAATCCGGAAGGACTAATATGAGCCAAGCGTTCGCGACTTCGATCGAAGGTAACCGGCAGCTGCTCGACGGCGGCGCCATGTTCGGGAATGCACCGAGGCTCGTTTGGGAAAAATGGGTCGCGCCGGATGAGAGCGCGCGCATCCCGCTCGCGTGCCGGTGTTTGCTCATCGAGTTTAACGGCTTAAAGATTTTGTGCGAAACGGGCATCGGCGCCTTCTTCGAACCGAAGATGGCGGGCCGCTTCGGCGTGCAAACTCCGGATAAGCATCTCCTCCTCGAGAATCTGAAAGCGGCCGGGCATTCGCCCGAGTCGATCGACTTCGTCATCCTCTCGCATTTGCACTTTGATCACGCAGGCGGTTTGCTGCCTACCCACCAACAGATCAGCGCGGGTGACGATGGGCTAGTCTTCCCCAATGCACAATTTATCGTCGGCGAAGAGGCTTGGCAGCGCGCGCTCAAGCCCCACTCGCGCGACCGGGCCTCGTTCATCCCCGGCTTGACCGAGAAACTAGAAAAGACCGGCCGGCTCGTACGGTGGCCCAAAGATCCTATGCCTAAACAGCTACAGGGCGCGTTTGAATTCTTAGAGAGCAACGGACACACGCCGGGCCAGCTTCACACGCTGTTTACCGGCGCGGACCAGAAGGTGTTCTACTGCGGCGATTTAGTCCCGGGCCGCGCGTGGGTCCACTTACCGATCACCATGGGCTACGACCGCTTCCCCGAACAACTCATCGACGAGAAGGAAACGGTTTACCGGCGAGCGGTCGCGGAAGACTGGCTGTTGTTTTTTACGCACGACTCGGAGGCCGCGGCTTCGCACGTACGGCCCAACGCCGCGGGAAAATTCGAGCCGGTCCAGGTCCAGCCGGTCCTGAATCGCCTGCCTCTTTAATACTCAACATAAACTAACATTTTTTGACCTCATCCGGACTTGCCGCCTATAAGGGTCTGGGGACAGAATTAAATTTCTCGTAAATACATTCTGATATTTTGGGGCCGGGGTAATGGGGATCGAAGATCGCGTCGAGCGAGTTCTTAGGAAGCTTAAACTAAATAAATTCTATCCATTCCCGTTTGCGCGCTCGGGATTTTGGCAGACCGTCTACGGCAGTCACTGGCCGATCATGAAGGCATCGAAGCCCGACGGTTTTCACCACATCATGTTGGATGACGGTGACATCTTGGTCGTCGCCGAAAATCGCCCGCCCGAGTGGCAGCCCGGTCAGCGCATCATGCTGTTGGTGCACGGACTCACCGGCTGTTACGAGTCGACGTACATGCAGCGCATGTGCCGCCGTATGCATAAAAAAGGTTTTTTGGTTTTACGTCTGAACTTACGCTTCAGCGGTCCGGGCCGCGGGCTCGCGCGTAAGGCCTACCACGCGGGCGTCAGCGAGGACACGCGCGAGGTTTTAGAATGGATCAAACTTAAATTTCCGAACTCACCCGTCACGCAAATCGGTTTCTCGCTCGGCGGTAACGTGACTTTGAAAATGGCGGGCGAAGACGGTTCGCGCCCTTCCGGCAATCTCGACAGCGTCGTCGCCGTCTCACCGCCGATTGATCTCGAAGCTTCTACTTTGAGAATGGCCTCCCCGGAAAACCAGTTTTTTGAACGCTTCTTCGTAAAGTATCTTTTGCGGGACGCGCGCTTAATGCTGGAAGCCTTTCCCGACATGGAACCCTTCGCCGTGCCGACCGAGCCGACGGTGCACGCGTTCGAAGAAATTTTCGCGACGCAACGGGCAGGGTTTAAAAGTAAGCGAGAGTATTACGACAAATGCAGTTCGATG
Organism: Pseudobdellovibrionaceae bacterium; assembly: GCA_947444305.1. Taxonomy (GTDB): domain Bacteria; phylum Bdellovibrionota; class Bdellovibrionia; order Bdellovibrionales; family UBA1609; genus JALHOQ01. The sequence goes on from CANEZP010000005.1 coordinate 106,187, forward strand.
CATTTTATTCCCGACATTAAAATCCCGACGCTGATCCTTTCGAGCATCGATGATCCCGTCGTCGACGCTCACGCGTTGGTGAAGGTCGAGCACGGTAAAAACGTCGATATCATTCTTACGGACAAAGGGGGTCACGTCGGCTTCCTTGGTTTCGGCACGACGTACGATGAAGTGCGCTGGTCCGACCAAGCGGTCGCACGCTGGCTCGAAGATACGGTCGCCATTTAAATGCGAACGGCTGAGCAGTGGCTTGAAGAGTACGCGCGCACGCACCAAAACCCCGCGAACCAACGCATTCACCTCATCGCGGTGCCGTTAATTTTCTGGTCGGTCATCGCGGCGCTGGCTACGCTGCCGCCGGTTTTTCTTATGTTACTAACTCCCGCACTCACTTTTTATTTCGCGCTCGGTTGGGCGATCGGTTTGGTCATGGTGTTGATCGTCGGTTTCTCGCTGATGCTTTCTTACGTGTTGATGATTTGGGGCGTGCCGCTTTTTTACGTCGCGCTCACCGTTTTTTTCCTCGCGTGGATCGCGCAGTTTTACGGTCACAAGCTTGAAGGAAAACGTCCTGCCTTCTTTCTAGATCTTTTGTTCTTGCTCGTTGGTCCGCTCTGGACTTTACAGAAGATCGGCATGCTGAAAAATAACGCTCCGCTCGTTTGAGTTCACGTATGAAAATTTACAAGTCCTTGTAGATTTTGTTCTTAATGCATTCCTGACGCCAAATTGAGACCGACACTCGGTAGGGTTGAGTCCTGTTAAAAGTGAATGTCAGGGGGGGCCGGTGAGATTCTTTAAGAGTTTGGCGTGTCTTTATATATCGGCGGTTGTCGCGTCGGTCGTGTTACCCGAAAGGGCGCACGCGGTTCGGGTTCACTTGTTCGACATCGACGGAACACTTGTCCACGACAGCGGTCTCGACGAAAACGGCAAGAAGCCGGCGTGGTGGACCTACTGGGTGTTGGATCGCGTACCTTCCTTGAACAACGGTTGGCATCTTGATCACGCAAAGCGACTCCTTTCCGCAAACAAACTTCCCGATCGCATCTACCTGAACAAAAACGAAGTCGACCGGCTCAGAGATCATTTTGCTACCCGCAACGAACGCGTCGGCAATCCTGATCCCATCGAGCTCGATAACGATCCGATCCGTGAAAACTTACTTCCCCACATCAAGATATTCCGGCCCCGTTTTATCTACCCCGGTTACTACAGCGTTGACGAGGCCATCGCCTATTCCCTTCACCGCGATTCGTTCGGCCAGCCCTCACCGCTGCTTGAGACGTATAAAATGGCCGTAACCCGGGCGCGCAAGGATCCCGCCAATCTCGAGTGGAGAGGTCCCGCGTTTCCCTATTTCAAGAATGCAATAGCGAACCAAGGTCCCGACGAGCGCGTTTATTTCTTAAGTGATCGCGATCATATGGATGGTAGCTACCTCAATTGGGCCGAGGCGATGAACCGGGATAAGTTTATATCGGCGCCCGTTAAAGAAATTCCGGTCGTGCTCGAATCCGGTGAAGTCACCATGATCAAGTATTTTCCTAAAAGTATTTCGACGAGCTCAATCAGCGCCAGGTCGTACGGTTCGGCTTTCGATTTCGAAACTCGTAAAGCCAACGCGATTATTGATCGCGCGATGCAGATTTCCCGCTCGCCGCTGCAGAAACAAATGGTCATCGGCTCGGATTACAATGATGCGCAAAAAGGTATCCGCCGCCCGATGCACGAGATTTTCTTTTACGAAAATAAGCCCGAATACATTCGCGAAATCGTGAAAATAGTTAAGAAGAACGCCGGTCACTTCCCGGATATTAAATTTATTTTTTACCACGCGGGCGAACTTGAAAGTGTTTCGAGCCTGCTGCCTTACGCACCACGCCCCGAAGCCGGCGCCCATAAACGTTTCTTCGTCCTGACGCCATCGGGTACGGGCCTACGTTCGTTAACCGTGGCCGAGCACGCCGAGCTTAACGTTAAAGAAAATGATTGCCTGCTTGATCTCATCGCTTCCAAAAAATAGGGGTTCGCATGTTTAGACTTCTCGTAGTCTCCATTTTTTCCGCCGCGGTTTGCGGATCGACCGTGACCTCGGTCGCCAACGCGGTCACGCCGCCGAAGCCGGCCCTTTCGGCCGAAGAGATTCAAAAGATTAAAGATTGCGCGGCCGCGCTCGCGAGCGGAAGTGCGTCGCGCTATTCGTTCGGAAGTTTGAAACAATTCGAACAGGGATTTTTCGCCAGCGACGTGATCCAGCGCCGGCACAGCATGCTGGCCCTTTACGGCAACTGGATCAAAAAGTACTCGCGTCTGCCCACGAAGGAAGAACTACAAGCTTACTTCGATTACCTGAATGACTCGAACGAAAATTTGTACGCCGATCTTGAAGAACAAATCGCCGCTTTACCTGAGACGACCGAAATTTTAAACGTGCTCGGCGAAGTGCACCCCGAATTCACGGCCGTGCTTCAAGGTAAAATTTTGCAGCAGACCGCGCTGTTTTTGCGTCACCGTATGCGCCCGCCGAGCGTTATGGAATTAGCCTCGGTTTTGAAAGTCGAAGACCTCGATTTGATCGCGGCGCTGACTTCCGACAAAATGAAATTCTGGAAAGTTGCGCTCGCTTCGGACCTTGGCCGGCACATCGATTACGCACGCAAAAGAATTAAGACCGCCTACGCCCGCGCGGTTCGCGAAACGGATACCCCCTCCGTATTAAGAACCCGCAAAATTGAGCCGACCCTGCGCCGAATGGTCGAAGTGTTAATCCTTACGAAGTCGAACGAGCACTATCAATGGCGCGCGATGCTCGGCAACTACGGTGAGTTCAAACTCGAAGACGAGAACGGTGAATTCAGTAACCAAGAGTTCGAACGTATGGTGACCGCGCTAACCAACGAACTTTCCGCCATCCTCGGCGTTACGACTTTGAACGCTAAGAATAAATCGCTTTACGAACGCTGGATCATGCCGATGCCCGTGTTGTTTCCCGGCGGCATCGAAGAACTCCACAACTCAACCGTGGCCGAATACCAACCGACCTTCTCAAGTTTTGAAGACACCAAAAACTTCGGGGTGGCACAAGCCGAGATCTTGAAAGACAAGATCACCGCTGCCCCCGGTTTTTTAATATCGGAGATCCGCCCCGGCCGTAAAACCAATTGGGAATTGATCAACGGGATGATCAAGTTTTCGAAGGCTAAGAACTACCCCATCGTATTAATCCCCGCCGACGGTATGTTTCAGAATCTTGATCCCGAGGTGGTTAAGCATCCCGATCTCAATATCCTCACCGCGACGATCGAGAATCGTGAACTTTCGATTCGCTTATTCCCGAACAACTTCCGCAAAGAACCTTTCTCGCCGCTCAAAGAGCAAGGCATGTACGAGATCGGCCAACAGATCATCATCCCGCACCACACCCTTTCGATGGAGACGATTCCCACCGCGCAGAATCACATGAATCAGACCAAAATGTTCGGAACGGGTTCGGCCAATATGCCCGACGACATTCCGGCGATGGGGAAAGCGGCCAAAGTTCGTGCCGATATCGAATCCAAAACCATCAAACCCGGCTTCACCATTTTTGAGAAAATCGATCGTGGCCACGCGCAAGACTTCGGCGGCGTGGGTAATCACTGGCACGGGCGACCCGCCGAATTCCGGTTCGGCGAAGGTGATCGCCCGTCGGTGTTCGTCGACGGTGATACGGCGTACACCATTCGCAAAAGTACGCGCGGCCATAAGTTCGTCGTCGAAACGGTGAAGAGCGGCGCGGCCCATATCGTTTTGCCCGACGTGCATCTTGTCGTGTCTAATCCCGACGTGATGGAAGCGCTGAAGGATCTGATCGCGCGTCTTTACCTGGAAGGCCGTCAGGTCGTCTTGGTCTTCCCCGATCCGATCGATTCGAAGGCGATCAACGCGCACGTCGAGAAAAAGCAAATGAACCGTTCGGCACTGGCGGCATTGTACACGTCGGGCCGCTTAAACTTTGAAGACGAAATTAACGACGCGATCGCGAACGTAAATGTGATCCTCGCCGATTTCCCTTCCGCGACGGTCGTTTTCCAATACTCCAACCACTCGGACGAGTGGATCCAACGGGATCTCATCAATAATCCAAGCTGGCTGCAATTGATCGTCAATGACCGCTTCATCAAAGAGATTAACGGCGCCACGGCACTCAACGGTTGGACACCGCTCGAGTACTTGTTGATCCACCGTAAGAAATACCTCGAACGGGCCGTCCTCGATCGCGCGGATAGCCTCAAAGACAAGACGCGTTTCATCTCCGACCCGTCACGCGTTCGAACCATGCGCCCGGGTGAGCCGCTTCCCAGCACCGACGCCGATCCCGATTACCGGGTGGCGATGCAGCACCACGGACATCAAGGTGCGAACGGCGGCCGCTCGTCTTTCAAGACTCACATGCGGGCCGAGAAACGTATCGTCAGCGCCGACGCTCACCGCACGGGCTACATGGGTCGCGGCGATCACTTCTGGATGGGCGTGGGCTCGACGTCTTACCAGCAGGATTACACGCAAGGTGGATACTCGAGTTGGGGCGTCGCCGCCGCTTCGGTTTCAACCTTCGGGACGATGGCGTTTTACGATTACGATCCGTATTCGAAATCGTTCTTGCAGCGCTCGGAGCTGGGTCCGTTACCGGCAAAAGAATTCTTCAGCGAGGATCCGCTCAAGGTCAAACCGCCGATGGACGACGACGACTTCCGCCGCAAAAACGACAGCCAAGAATTCCTAGAATGGTTCAAGGGCCAACGCCGCTGGATCGGGGTGAATCCAAAATAGCCTGTTCGTGGTGTTCTAATTGCATTTTAAAAGAGACAAGCTAAGAAATCGAATAAGAATCAATACCGTCGATTTCGCGGCCCTGTTTTGAATAACAAATAGACACTGAACTGCCAAATTTTGGAGGCTTAAGTGAAAGCGACCGGTTTTCGATACATCGTTCCTATATTATTCGCCGTTATTTCGGATGCGGCTCTCGCCAAGCAATCTTGCGAAGAGATTATGAATCCGGTGACGCAAACTTCCGCCACCGCCTACCGCATCGAACTCATACGCAAGCTGGCGAAGACGAATATTCCGGCCGTTGTGCGTGTAAACCCCGACGGCTCGATGATACCGGTCATCCTCATGGGTAGCTCAAGTTACAAAACTCCCGAAGTGCAAAAGCTGATTGATGAAACCACCGGCATGGGCATTGATATCTCGCAAGGCACCGCCGGCGGTAACGACGTCGATCACGGTCTCGCGCGCGCCGGCAAATACTACGTCGACATCATCCGTCAGGGTGACGGGATGAACATCGATCCCGCTACCGGTAAAACTCGCTATGGCAGCAACGAATTAAATTACACCGCTCTACGTTCACGCAATTGGGACTCGTACATGGCGCGTCGGGATGCAGGTTCGCGGGTGCAAATTGAATTGGCTTATCTTTCCAGCCCTAAAGACCGCCACGTTTCCATCGCCTATCATAACCTTCGCCGCGCCGGGATCATTAACGTCGTGATCGAAAGTGTTCTACGTTTTGAAAAGAATTGGAATAAAGAGTGGTTGGACGAGCCGATTCGCAACGCACCGAGATTGATGGCCGATGGTTGCACGACGATCAACTGCTTCAACAATTATATGGGTACGCGCATCCCTTCGCAGATCGAAACGATGAAAAACCGTATCGCCGCGATCCCGTCTTTAGAGCACGCCGATGTTGAAGCTTTGTTAATGAACACAAGTGTGAAAGCGACCATCAAGAAAATTCAAGATGCGCTCGCCGTTGCCGATTGGAAAGACCCGAAGGTTCTGCACCCGCACTTCGTAAATCAAGAAGATTATTTACGTGAAGTTCGCAAACTCCGCGCTTTGCAAAGCTTAAACGAAGGCCAATTGGTCGATGTTCTTTCGTATTTATCAGCGATTCAAATTTCGCGTGAATATATGGCCGTCGTTAAAGACCAGGGCGCCGACGTATACGCCGGCGAAGATACCGATGTGCATGATCACTGGCCGCGTCGTTTTGCTAACAAGCGTTTAGAAATGGATTCAGCTAACCCGCGCGCGGTCGCGTTGTTCGTATACAGCGATTCACCCGGCGCGGCCGACGCTCTTCGCAACGGCACTTTTGAATATCTCGGAGCAATCTGGGGATACTGGCGTAATGGTTCAAGCCCCGCGGGGAACACGACCATTTCCATGGCCGAAGCTTTAAAGCGCCTGCCTTAGTATTAAACTCGCGTGCGGCTTAATTTCGGCCGCACCGTTTTCGGTTCTCACCCATAAAGATATCAAGCCGTTGTTATCGATGCGTGTTTGTTGCGGACCGACGGGAACGACGTTCGCTGCACCGATGGCCTGAATGTACGTTGCCAGCTCGGACATGGTTGCGGACCAAACCTCGGGATGGTTCCCCAAGGAACTCAAGAACTCTTCACACGCATGCCAGTTGTTTCCTGATTCGTAACTTCCGCCCATGTCCCAGCTATGTCCCCAAATCATAAGGTTCGTAAGCGAACTGTGACTTTCATTCAAATAGCGATGAGTTAAGTAACGGGCATCACTTTGATAACCACTGCCGTGCCATTGCAGTAAGTCATTCGGCAACCGAAACGAATGAGTTTGTCCGATGGTGCGCGCGTATAGAAAACCGTTCTGTCTTAATAGATCGATCACTTCCTGATTGTAACTTCCGTAGGGATAAGAAAATCCACTCGCCTCTTGGCCGGTGAGCTTTTCTAAATTGCGGCGATCATCAAGCACTTCTCGCTTCAATGCATCTGCACCAACTTGAGTGAGATCCGGATGTGTCAAGGTATGCGCAGTGACCTCGTGGCCTTCGTAAAGAGCGCGAATATCTTCGGCGGGAATGTAATTGTCGGCGCCTTGTAAAGCGAGACCGGAATTTAAATGAAAAGTCCCACGCAGATTATACCTATTTAGGAGTTCGATGAGACGGCGGTCATTCGCATTTCCATCGTCAAAGCTAAGCACTACGCTTTTGCGTAGACCACGTGGAAAAGTAAAAAGCTTAAGCCGGTCCGGATTGAAAGGCCACGGCTCTCCATATTTGAACCAGGTATCAACCTGCGAAGCGCGCGCATCCGGCGTTTGCGCACCACCCTTATCGGAGAAAACGAGCCCGGCTTCCTTCAATCCAGATATTTCGAACGACCACCAGCCGTTGCCTTCTTCACGCATCGGTTGTCCCGGCCACGGATTTGGGACCTTCGCGGTGGCCGGATCCCAATGATAAACGTAAGGATTTTCCCAATTGGCCGAATTTTTATAATGAACTCGAAGCCCCTCCGCGTGCGCAAAACCTTGCGCGAAGATAAGAAAGCAAATCAGCGATAACCACGTTTTCATATCTAGTTCAACTCCCGGCATTCCACCTGAACAGAGACCGTCTGCGCGCCGCCGCGAGAGGGCTTGTCGATCGAAAACTCTTGTTTGCCGGTAATCACTTTTGCGGAACGCAGAACCTCATAACGGCCGGTCGCTTTACCTTTATTCTTAATCTTCGCGACCACGCCTAGTTGTAGAGATTCTTCGTCCGTCTCGGCGTTGAGCTTAAACCCGAGCCACATGGCCTGTCCGTCCATTCCGGGATCACCGGTATTCGCTAGCTCCATGTACACACTTGGACTACTTCCGCGAAAATCGCGGTCCTCAAAAATACGTTCTTGGATGAAACGATACGCTTTCTTACCTACCCACGAGTAACCGGTCAGGGTGCACTTGTAGGCGGTCAACCCGCGAGGGAAATGCGGAATTGGAGGAGCGTTCCCGGCGGAATGCCACTCGCCACCGAACGCAAAAGAGCTGATCAACAGGAGAAAAATTGCAGTGCTGAAGGACTTCATAAACAAAAGGCTCCTGAACGGGTGGTTCAGGAGCCTAGTACTACAATCCATGGGCCAGAACAAATTAGCGGGCCATTTTGATGTAAAGATCCAAGAAGTTCTTGATGCTGAGGGCGGCCGCGCGCTGGCTCTTGTCTTTTAATTCAAGGTCGCGGCAACCTTGGCGACGGTAAACGGCCGTGAAGAAACGCTCTTTGACGATTCCGTAAGTGTATCCGGGAGCATCCATGCACTGGGGCGTATTCGGCGTCACGAACGTACCGCCTTTAAGTGCTGCGACCGCGTCTTTAATGGCGGCGAGATCTTGCGGCAACACTTGCCCAAGCTCTTGGCGCTCGGCCGGCAGGCGCTCAACGTTGTTAAAATCTTTTGCGTAACGATAGATCAACGACTCGACCAATCCATTATCGTGCACGGTGATGGTCATCGAGCCTAAGCCACCGGGCACCGGCATTCCGCCACCGACGAAGGCTTGGAGCAAAGCCGTTTCGGGCGGCAGTACCGGCGAAGTGGCCGATGCGTTGAAGGTGAAGGAGAGCGAGGCGATCAGGGCGAGGATGGAGGCTTTCATTTTTTTGTCCTTTCGAGACATTGGTTTTTGTTTCTTCCAAACCATTTTGGTTGGTTGCTACGCGAACCGTTGTATCCACCCGCCATTTTTAAATATATTGAAAGTAAATTAATTTAGTCGTAAAAATATAATATCTATAAACGTCAGGTTAAAGAAATGAGTATTTACAAGCACTTGAAGTACCGCCCCGCGATCGAAGAAATCGTCGAGAATCGGCGAACCTTACCCGGGAAGTTTACCCTGCGCGCTTTGGCCGAAGGCGCGGGTTTACAAGCGAGCTTTTTAACGAACGTTTTGAAGGGCCGTTTTGATTTCAACGCCGATCAACTCTTCGCGGTCTGCCACGTGCTCGCACTTTCCGCGACCGAGCGTGATTACCTTTTGTTGTTGCTTGAACTCGAGCGCAGCGTCTTCAAACCGCGCAAAGAAGAATTGAAAAAACAAATCGATGAGATTCGTAAAGAGAATCAAAAGAGCGAAAAACATTTGGCGGTAAAGGCCGTCGAGCTCTCGAGCGATGCGCAAGCGCAATACTACCTCGATCCATTCGCGCAGCTGACGCTCGTCTACTTGAATCTCGCGCCGTACAACCGCCAACCAGAAAAGCTAGGCGCCGCGCTTGGCATTTCGCAAACGCACCTCGGCGAAATTTTAAAAATCCTCACGGGCATCGGCTACGTTCAGCGCGAAGGTCAAACGTATAAGGTAATAGCGCGCGACCGGCATTTACCGAAACGCAACCCGTTGAGCGGCCCGCACCTGACGTTGATGCGCTTAAAATCGATCGACCAACTTCAGCGCTTGAGTCTCGATCAATCCTACAGCCACTCGGTCACGTTCACTGGCACTGAAGAAACTAAGGAAGCCCTGAGCGACGCCTACCTTACGTTCCTGAAAAAAGCCGAATCGATCGTTCGCCCCGCCAAGAGCGAAAAAGTATTCCAGATGAATTTCGATCTCTTCCCTTGGGATATCTAAGGTCTATGGTATTTAAAGCTGTAGATCCAATTGCAATCCGCCATGACGACGACTTCCGCACTCGCTTCGACCTGAAAGCAATCGCCCGGCACCGGTGATTGAAAGGCCATGTCCAAGCCATTATAAGTATTTTGCCCCGTACGGAAATTGATCCCGACATTGGTGGATCTCAACGCGAACCCAGCCGCCGAATTACCCTCGAAATAGAATAAGCTCCGTTCGCCGGGTTTTGCTTTTGGCTCCGCGATCATGAAGGCATCGCCCTCGCCGATCAACGTACGGTGAATGACGAAATCTTTTTTAATCGATTCGGGTAGGGTGATAGAACTCGCCCCATCGGCTTCGGCGTAATTGGTTACATTTGAACCAAGCGAGCTTTTGGAATCGATTTTAAACCAGCCGTCCAAATCATCTCGATAAATAATTTTTTCGGAAGTCGAACCGTCCTTGAAAACAACGGAGAGCACCGGGCCTTCAAGTGCAATTTCTTTTACGCCTTTGCCGCCTTTTATGGGGACTATGCGGAGACCTTGGAAAAACGAGCTGGTAAGTCCGGCGTCGATACGTGCACGTCGGTCGTCTTCATTAAGACCCAGCAAATCTCCGAAAGCACCGGTGGTTTGCTCCAGAATAAAAACTATAATCAGCGTGACTAGTACAACGGAAAAGAAGGGTAGCCAGTTCGCGCTCCTCGCGACGACGATCCAACGTTCCATATTCCGGTCTAGGCGACTAATCAGGAGAGAACCTAAAACCAGAAGGCCTAGGGGAATGGAAAAACCGAGAATAAATACTCCGATATACATCGGGTTTTTAGCGATATCGTTTGTCATTAAGCCGATGCTCACAAAAAGAAATGTAGCCTGTCCAAGAATCCAGGTTAGGTTTTTTAGTTTAAAAAGATGACAGAGCATTAAAACGACGACGCCTGCGCCAAAGCCTATGATTTGCCAATGCCCAAAATCCCAGAAAAGTTCAATTATCATCGCCTTATTTTACAAGCGCTCCACCGCCGAAGTCGACGAACGGCAGAAAGCTCGAACTTGAAATAGACCAAAGTACTCTCACTTGTGTAAACCTCCGCCAAGCACCGTTTTTTAGTCGCCCTGGTCTGAGTTTTGAACTAGTTTACCGCGAAATGCCCAGTCGAGTCCTCAACGCCAACCTATCGTTTGCTTTGCGCCCTTTATTGAAGGCTTGGCCTCAATTTGTCACGGCATTGCTCATCGGCTCGCAGCCGGTTTACGCGGAGCAAGTGCAGCCGAAAAGGAATATGCCCCGGTTTGCGGAGTCTCGCTGTCTCGCGGACCTGACGCCGTTCGCGCCGGCTTCGGTTTTGAATGAGCAAGCGCGTGCGGAGTTGCTGCCGCTGATCACCTACCTTACCGTTCCCGCGTGGCCGCGTATCGTTGATGAACCTTACGTGATGACGAAGGATGGAGTGACCGAGATTTTCCCCGCGGCGTTCAATTATTTAGATTGGCTTATCTACGCTTCGTTCGAATATTTTATTTTGGTTGATCCGAACCTCGGGCCGCACGCCTACAAAGCCGCCGTTCAACATGAGTTAGGCCATGCCGTTTTCGCGGCCAGCATGAGTAAATACAATTTGTTTTGGGCGAATCACTACAAACATATCAGCGCGCCTAAAACGACAAACATTATGTCACGTTTTATAAACTTCGCGCCCGAACCCATCGGCCTGACCGAACTCAGCCAAAGCTACCAAGAGTTGTTCGTTGATTTGATGCCCGTGCTCGCATCACGTGATCCGGACATCATGGTCTTCACGCTTGGCCACATCGGTCTCGGTGCAAAGTCTGCCGGGCGAAACTTTCAAACAAGAGCCGGGATGTGCGTGACCGGTGACGACAACTGCCACGATGTTTTCCTGCCCGCCCGCCTGTTCATTTGGCGTCAGTATTTCGCCGATCGAAAAAACACCGGCCGCGAAGCGGAAATCTTGGCCGGCATCTTCGACGTCATCGCGCGTGAAATTTTAGAGCGCGATTTGACGAAGGGCTTACGTCACCTAAGCCCCGAGGTCATGAACGAACGCCTGATCGAACGATTAAGGATTAAGCTTTCGCCTTACGGGTAAACGGCATGGTCCAATCCTTGCTGAGTTTAAACGAATATGAACAAAACCGTCGTGGCCTTGCTCCTGGTTGTTTCCCCGTGGGCTCATGCCTACAACAATTTCAACGTCGTTGAAAAAGTACGTTCGCGGGCGTTTCGCTGCGCCGAACCCGAATTCGTTCTCAAAGGATTTTGGGGCGACACGTTGGGCAAATCTTTCGGCCTAAGATCCCGTGCGGATGAAGCGGAGATTGGATGCGAAAGAGCGATGAAGGACCTTTACCGCGCCGGCGCGCCCGAGTTCTTTAAGGTCCTCGATCAGATCAAAGAACTTCACCGGCCGGATATGTTCGCGCCCCTGCTGGGACTCGACACAAAATTCAAAGACTACGACGTCGACCGGATCCGGGCGCGGTTAAAGAAGCTCGGGGTTGATTTCGGTAAAGCCGAAAGTCGCTGGGCGACGGCGGTCGTACGAATCTACGAAGCGGACAAAGCAAATCAGTCGCCCACCGATCTTACCTCTGACGTAAACGACGTTGAAAATCTCCCGCTGGAGCCCGGGGCTTACAATGACGAGTACTTTTTCCTTCCCCGGCGCAAACTTGGTGAGTCGCTCTTCCACCTCGCCTTGCGCAAAAACGAGCGGACCGTTTTGACCGACAGGCTGACCGAAAAAATGCTCGCGACCATCGATCTAAAGCGATGGATTGAAATGTCCGGTCGCGCGGATAGAACTCACTTTTCGACCCTTAACCCGATTCCATTTTTAATCCAGAGCCGGCGTCAAGACCGGGTTACCGACCAAGAGTTTATCGCGGCGGATGCCCCGATGAATTTACTGACCGCGCTTGCCTCCCGCAATGACGTCGCGATTAAACGTTTAGCGCCGCTCGTAACCGCCGACGAATTGCAATGGGCGCTGACCGAAGGTGCGTTCGATCCTAAGATTGAACTCTGCCCCGTGATCTTGGGCGCCGCTTACGACGGCGCGAATTCCGCCGAGGTTCACCGTGCGATCATCGATCTCTATCATCGATACAATTGCCGCACGCTCGACTACTATCCGTCGGGCGTGGTGATCACGACTTCGGACCGTCTTTCGCTCAACGGTCCTCTGCGTAGTCTCCTTAATAATTACACGAATGAGAGTTACGTGCTTTCGACCGAACTTTTGCGAAGCGGGGCCGAAGCCACGCCCCAGCTGATTGACGAACACGGCCGCGTGTTGGCGCGTACGTGCAGCCCGCCGGCGGCTCTCGAACCGCTCGTGAATAAACGGAATGTGATCTTGCTCCTCACGACGGCGACCGAAGTGAAGTGTGAGCCGTTGATGAACTTACTGACCGCAGCGGCGGAGCGCGAAGCTTCGCCGGCCGATATCTCAAAGTTCTTGGACAACCTTTTACCGGTTCATCGCAACAAACTGGGACCAGCCCGCGCCGAAACGTTAACCCGCGCGGTGCGCGGTGAAGTGGTCACGGCTCCCGCTCCGGGTCCGGCTCCCGCTCCGGCTCCGGCTCCGGTACGTGGCCGCGTTCGCAACATGGGACATTAGAAAAGGCCCCTTCCCGCGCCACTTTCCGCCCCCGGGCCGCCCATGGGCCCAGGCGGTAGGACGCCTAACAATCCATTGTATCTGAGAGCTTCCGGGGCCGGTACGGGCCTTGCTCTCTCTGGAGCTACATGAAAAATCTAATGATCGCCCTGATCTTGTTCGCGAGCTCGTTTACCCACGCTTTACCGCAAACCCTTGAGGACCGGATCCGCTCGAACAACTATCGTTGTTCGGAATCTGAGATTGTCCTGAAAGGATTTTGGGGAGATTGGTTGGGCCAATCGTTCGCGATGAAGGCTCGTGAATACGCGCCGAGTGAATCCTGCGCGAACGCGATACAGGGCCTGTACGGTCAGGGCAGCATAGAGCTCTTCGATCTTTTCGACCAGGTTAAATCATTTAAAGATCCGCAAATGCTCGCTCCCTTGATCGGACACACCACCACCTTCGATTCAAGCCGCAAAGACATGGTCATCGCGCGGTTGAAATCTTTCGGTGTAAAATTTGATGATCCCGATAACAGATGGGCCGTTCTCATGGCGCGGTTCACGACCGCTAAACGAGACGGTTTTCGACGCTCCGACGAAGGCAAACTTTTGACCGAAGCGCGCGCTCTGCTGCAAGCTACATCGTTCAGTCGTGAGGCTTTCAATCGCGAATACTATTTTCTTCCCCGGACGCGACTGGGAGAGTCCATTTTCAAACTTGATTTAGACCTGCGGGCCTACCGGCAGGGCATTCTCTCGGCCGGAGTGATGAAGCAAATTGCCGAAAAATTTCTCGCGAGCGTTGATTTGCCTCAATACATTAAGGACTCAAGATACACCAACTACACCGCGCTTCATCCGGTGGCGTACCTTATTCAAAACGAACGTCAAAATTTAATTTCTGATCGTGACCTTGTGGCGACAAGCTTGTTGCATAACACGTTGACGGCTCTCGCCTCCGGTAACGAAGAAGTCCTTCGCCGAATCCTTACGCTTGACCAAGTTAGGGGACTCGAAACCGCACTTTATCAAAGCAACTTCCCTCAGCAGTCGCAAATTTGTCCGACGGTCCTAGGCGTCGCAACGAAGCTTAATCCTAACTCTGAGTTTCGCCGTTTGGTTATCCAATTGTACAAAAAACTGAGTTGCCACAATCTCGAGTATTATTTTGCGGGACTTATAATCACGGACGAAAACCAGCTTCTGATTCGCATGACACCGCGAAAGGATTTGTCCGCGGACGTCTCGGATGAAGGTTCAGCTCTGCTCGCGGAACTTAAGCAAGCCGGCGTTATGATTGCGGAGGAATCACTTTCTTACCGCAATGAATCTCTGGTTCTGAACTGCGCCAAAACTTCGCTGATCGCGCCGTTTGTCACCGGCAAAAATGCGATGCCTCTTTTAGCGAAAGCCCTCGAAGTAAAGTGTGAACCCTTGGTGAATTTGTTCATTGAGACGGCGAAAAACCATAACGCGAGCGCCGAGGTCGCGGCCTACTTAAAAACCACGCCAAAAACTCAGCTCACCCAACTTGCCGCAAAGCGGGTTGAAGTTTTGATGAGTGTTGCCGGCCCGAAATTAACGATGGAAAAAACGGCCGAGCTTAAAGATTTTTTTGCCCCGCCCGAACCGAAACCGAGCCAATTCAGCTGGCGTGGTTCCGAATTTTATTTGGTAACCGACAAACTAAGTCGCGCGCAAATTCAGTTCTTAAAAAATCTACGGAAGGCCTCGAGCGAAAAGCAAATCATTATGGCCCTGCGCGACGGTCTGCTAGCCAAGCAGTTGGACGTTCGCAAACTAGACCACGAAGATTTGGCCGAAGTGGAAAAATCACTGAATGGCTTTCAAGTCTCCGGTCTCAAAGCAGGTTTGCGCGACTCGAAAGCCCTGCTCGACCGTGCCCTCGGTGCGGGCGATCAACCCTCATTCTACAACGAAAAATTCACGTCCGTGTTCGACATCTTCCGTTCGCGCCGCGCGCAGTGCGTGTCGGGTACCGAATTCATGCTGCTGCATCTTTCCATGTTGGAAAACTTCACGGCCGACGGTCAAACGACCGTCACCGTTCACCGCCCGCGCCACGTCCTGCCCGCTACGTTTGATTTGCGTAAAAAACAAATGGAGTTGGTTGAATCAACGGCCGCCGGCGAAGCGCGCGGACTCATGCGTTTACGCAACCATCAGTTGCCGCAAGACACGCAGGTGATTCTCGCCGACGACTACCTCGTCTTTCAAATTTTATCCGACGTCCTTCGCTCGCCGGTCGAGGCGCGTGACTTCGCTTTGAACCGTGCCGCGACCGTTCTTAAAATCAAACAAGGCGCGATCACACCGGCGAAACCGCAGACCGGTTCGGGCGATGCGCTCAACCAAACGATCTTTAGTTTTGGCGAGACCGAGATCCCGCAGGGCGATGTCACGCGCACGAAGATCGACCAGCTACCCGGCGGTTTTAACCCCGCGCAGATGGGTCAGGGTAGCGGCGTCTCCGCGAACGCTGCCGCCGCTAACGGTTATACCGGTGCCGCCGACAACCGAATGAGACAAGAATACCAATATGGGCCGGATGCTCATCTCGGGCTAAGTAAGATTCCGGATCAGCGCGCGGAGCCGATCCTCCACCTTATCCGCGTAGCCCAAACCGAAGCCTTGTACATTTCTCAGAACGGCCCCAAAGGAATGTTGAAACTCCCACACCCGCGGTTCATCCAAATCGTGATCGAGAAAGCTATCGACGCCATGGATCCCGAAACCTCGCGTTGGCTCTACCATCGGATCGTTGAAAGTCACCGGGCTTTGTTTTCTGCCTCCGTCGCTCCACTTGGCGCCGGGAACTATACTACGATAGAGATGGGACTCGAAAGCCCTTCTCAGCGCCAGGGAGTCAGCAAATCGGACCGCGCCAAATATTTTGAGTTGAAAGCGGCTAAGTTAACGCCTTGGGTTCTTTCGAAGTCAAAGGTGCCGCCCGATGCGGGCGCGAGAGTCCTGCACTTCGGACTTCACGATGCCATTCTGATTCTTAAAATGAATAACAAAAGAAGTGAAGGAACAGGAATAGAGGCAGACCACGACGCAGACGTAGACGGCTTATCTTTTGAGCTCAGCGTAGTGAAATACGAATACCTCCAAGTTAGACCCGACTGGGAACCCTACGACAGCGAACCCAACGACGGCAAGCGGGGGAGATAGAGTCTCCAGCCCACAAAGCAGGCAGCACGCGCCACCCGGGACAGACGTCCCCGGTGGCGAACCCCGTTTCTCTTCCGACCAGGCCGCCCGGCCCGAAAAGGTTTGCTTAAGGGCGACCCCTCACTTATGGTCAAAAAATCATGAACATTAGAAATATCTGTATTATTGCGCACGTGGATCACGGCAAAACCACCCTTGTGGATCACTTACTCCGTCAAAGCGGCACGTTCTCGGAACGCGCGGCTCTCGAAGATCGGGCCATGGACTCCATGGACCTCGAACGCGAGCGCGGGATCACCATCCAGGCAAAGAACGCCGCGATTCAATATAAAGAAAACCGCATCAACATCGTCGATACCCCCGGGCACAGTGATTTCGGCGGCGAAGTTGAACGTATCCTCGGTATGGTTGACGGAGCCGTCTTGCTCGTCGATGCCGCCGAAGGTCCGCTGCCGCAAACTCGTTTCGTGTTGAAAAAAGCGCTTGAGCGCGGTCAACGCGTCATCTTGTGCGTAAATAAAGTCGACCGGCCGGAATGCCGCGACGGTATTCGCACCGCCGAAGTTGTGAACCAAACTTTCGATCTCTTCATCGATTTGGGCGCGACCGAAGAGCAAGCCGACTTCCCGATCGTGTACGCCTGCGCAAAGGCCGGCTGGTGCACGACCGATACCGAAGAAATCCCCGCCCTCATTTCGGGTGAGAAAAAAGGCTCGCTGCAACCTTTGTTCGACCTCGTCGTCGACAAGATTGCGCCGCCCGTTCCCGGCCCCGAAAAAGAATTTCAGTTGATGGTCGCAAACCTTGGTTGGTCTGATTTCGTCGGTCGCTTGGCGATCGGCCGTATCATGTCGGGCGCGTTGTCGGTTGGGCAAAAAGCTTACCGCATCGGTACCGACGAAAACGGCAACGAAGTCCGCGAAGGTTTTAACGTCACCAAATTGTTCCGTTACACCGGCATGCTCCAGACCGAAGTGAAGACTTTGGAAATGGGCGACGTCGGCGTTATCGGCGGCACCGAAAACTTCCAGATCGGCGACACCGTCGGCGGCGAAGAAACCACCAAGGCGATGGAACGTATCGAGGTCAACAAACCGACTCTCGCCATGGTCTTCTCGGTTAACACTTCGCCCTTCTCGGGTCGTGACGGCGATGCACTTCAGTCGCGTAAACTGCGCGAACGTTTGCTGCGCGAAGTTCGCCAGAACGTCGCCGTAAAATTTGAAGAGACCGGCCAAGCCGATCAGTTCCGTGTTCTCGGCCGCGGTGAACTCCAGTTCGCTATCTTGATTGAACAAATGCGCCGCGAAGGCTCTGAGTTCATGGTCGGTCGTCCCGAAGTTTTGATCAAAGGCAAAGGCGCCGAACGCGAAGAGCCGCTTGAAAAAGCGACCCTTGATCTGCCCGAAGAATTCGCCAGCGACGTCACCCGCATGTTCCAAGAACGTAAAGGTTTGTTGATGTCGTACGAAGCCGTCGGTACGCAAAGCGGTCCGAACGGTTCGCAAAACCGTATTCGTCTTGAATTCGAAGTCCCCACCCGTGGTTTGCTCGGTATGCGTACCAAGTACCTCACCGCGACCAAGGGTGAAGGTTTGTTCAGCTCGCAATCCATCGGCTACACGCCTTGGAAGGGCGAGATGCTTCACCGTCTGAACGGTGCTTTGATCTCCGATCGTGACGGTTTCGCGACCGAGTACGCGTTGATGAACTTGGATGACCGCGGTCAGATGTTTATCGCGCCCGGTGACGAAGTGTACGAAGGCATGATCATCGGTCAGTACAATAAAGAGAACGATCTGAACGTGAACCCCGTCCGTGAAAAGAAACTCACGAACGTTCGCGCTTCGGGAAGTGATCACTACGTGGCCCTTAAGGGGGTTCGTGAGATGACTTTGGAACGCTGTATCGAATGGCTCGAACAAGACGAGTGGATCGAAGTGTCCCCCAAAAACATTCGCATGCGTAAGAAGTCGCTGAAGGTGAATTCACGTTCGATCAGCCGCCGGATCGAAGACTAAGCCTTCCTTCCTTTTTTAATTCGTTCCCACGACTGCGGGGAGGTTTGATGCCTCCCCGAATAAAGATTCTCGGGAGGCCGTTCGGCTTCCCGCCTCATCCCCGCCGGTTTGTTTACGGCTTCTTAGCCACTGCCCATGCGGAATCTGCTTGAAATTCTTTTTGCCCGCGGTAGTTTGGTACGCATATTTTTAGACCAGCGACGTCTCGTTACGTCAGAGGAGATATGTTCATGGGTAAGAAGTTATACGTAGGCAACCTGCCTTATTCGGTCGACGACGCAGCTTTGGAAAGCCAGTTTTCCGAAGCCGGCAAAGTGGAATCGGCGCGTGTGATCACCGATCGCGAAACCGGTCGTAGCAAAGGTTTCGGATTCGTTGAGATGTCTTCCGACGAAGAAGCCAACGCTGCGATCGAGCGATTCAATGGCCAGCCCAGTGGCGGACGTAACATGACCGTTTCTGAAGCTCGCCCCCAAGCCCCGCGTGAAGGCGGCGGCGGAGGTCGCGGCTTCGGAGGAGGCGGCGGTGGTGGCGGCGGTTACGGCGGCGGTGGCGGAGGAGGCTACGGCGGTGGTGGCGGCGGACGCGGCGGCGGCGGTGGTGGTCGCGGCGGTGGCGGCGGCAATCGCTACTAAGCCCGGCATAGATTTTAGGAAAAGCCGGGGGCGCCCGGCATAGATTTTAGGAAAAGCCGGGTCTCCCCGGCTTTTTTTTCGCCTAGAATTACTGAACGTAGCCGATGATTCCTTCGTAGGTGTAGCCGGCGCCGACGCCTTCGTTGTGATCGACGGTCGAGAGATGATCACCGGTCGCCGGGTGGCGGAAGCGATAAAGAGGACGCGTGCCCGAGACTTGTCGCGAGTAGGCGTAGCCCATCACTCCTTCGGGCGTTAGTCCTTCGCAGTTCGGATCGCTGGACATCATGTGCATGCCCGAACCGTAACAGCGGTAAATCGCGTACGTGCCCCAAGTTCCCGCGTGTTTGAACAAACGGAAAGTTGAACCTTCGTAACCGTAGCCCGCGCCGACACCTTCATCGTACGACATCGTCATGAAATGTTCGCCCGTGGCCCCATTGTAAAAGCGGTAGACCGCATCCGAAGCGGCCAACGGCAATGACATCTCACCTGATCTTGCGATCAACAGATTGTCCCGGCCCACCGGCGAAATTCCGTGAACAAAGATCGAGCGTCCCGCAAAAACATGACGTTGTCCGGGATCCAACTGAACCGAGAAACGGTAAGCCGCGCCGCTCGCTTGGCAAGCCGCCGCGACGGCCGGATCACTCGCGATATCCGCGTTGGCCGCGGTGACGTAAGCGCCCGTACCGGCCGGGCCACCAGCGTAAATATGCACGCTAACCGATTGATTCAGACCACGCGCGCACGCCCAGCCTGAAATCACGCCGTCGCCGGTCACTTGATCGATGTAACCGGTCAGGTCAGGTACGGGCGGAGGCGGAGGAGGCGCGGGCAATGTGAATTGACCCGAGTTGGTCAGCGAGAGATTGTCACGACCTACCGGTGAAATCCCATAAACATAAACTGTTTTGCTGCCGTGAGCGGCGATTTGATCCGCCGAGGCTTGCAGACTGAAGCGATAGTTCGTTCCGCCGGCTTCGCAATTTTGCGCGACGCCGGGTTCACTCGCTTGATCGGCGTTGACCACCGCGAAGATCGTGCCGCCGCCGCCCGCGCCGCCTCCGACGTAAACGTGCACCGGTACGGATTGATTGATGCCGCGGGCGCAGGCCCAACCGGAAATCAGACCCGATGCCGATACCTGATCGATAACGCCGACGATATCGCTCGGTGCACGAATGGGAAGACTCATTTCGCCCGAGCGCCCGATCACGTCGTTCGCGCGACCGACGGGCGAGATCCCGTGCACGACGACCGAGCGCCCGCTGAACTGGCGCAGTTGCTGGTCATTCAGTTGAAACGCAAAACGATGTTGAGTGCCGTTCGAATTACAAGCGGCGGCAACACCCGGCTCACTTGCCTGATTGGCGAAGCCCGTGGCGACGAGCGAACCCGTACCCGACGGACCGCCGGCGTAAAGGTGAACGCCGATCGGCTGGTCAATGCCGCGTGCGCACGCCCAACCCGAAACTAAACCCTCGGCGGTGACTTGATCAATGTGGCCGCGAACGTCGTTCGCAAAACCGATTCGGGATTCGATGCGGCCGTTGGCGACGAAGTGTTCGGCCGCGGCGGCGAGGTTCGTGCCGAAGGCGGTACGCAAATCCGCGTAGCGGGCCAGGTACGTCGACGCGGAGAAATCCGGGTGCGCATCGCGGCCTTCGTAAATGCCGTTCGATACCCAGTGATTGCGAAGGTCGACCGAACTCAAGCTGACCAAATCAGGATTGCGGGCGCGGTACGTTGCTTCGTCGAAGACCGACGAATCGAGTAAAGTTGAACGTTGCGCGCACTGCACGCTGATGCCCGGAGCGTTCCCCCGGATCGCAAACTCCGATAAGTTCGCGGGGTTTCTTCCGCTCGCGAAGATGCGAATGAAAAGGCGGCGTTCGTCATAGAAGTAAGCGTTGCTGCCGGCCGCACGAAGTTGATCGAGTGAAGCGACCCGTGTTGCTCCCGCGACATTACATTGGAAGCCCATGTTCGCTAATTCGACGACGGGCGAACTCTCGCCGACCGTGCGGGTGGCGAAATTGAATCCGAGGGAGTTCGGTTTTACTCCGTCGAAGTCGAGTTTGTATTCGTAAGCGCCGCCCAAGATCAAATTTGTCTTGTTGTTGTACCACAGGCCGGAATTTTTATGATGGTCACCCTTCGCACCGTCGGTGCGGGAGACCACGAACGGCATCGTGTTGCCGTCGTAAGGTGCGGGCCAGCTCGAAGCGAGCAAGAACAAGCGGCCAAGATTATACGGACACAGCAACGCGCCTTGAAAATCAACGCAGCTCGGATCGCGGTTCATCGCGTGATTCGGCACGATCGTCCAATTCGCGCGGCCGGTTAAACTTCCGTCCATGTCGCGAAGGCCCGTCGTCCAGGGCGTATCCAACCAAGCATCCGGCCACTCGAAATAAATACGGCGCGCGGGATTCGGTTCGAACGTCAAACTTTTCACCGCGTTTTCAAAGCGGTCGGCCCCGCCCCCACTCACGAACGGGATCGGCATTAAGTCATAGTCGGCGTAACGCAACGGCGCGGTTCCGAAGTCGGCAAAGTGCACGCGCTGTAATTCGAAGGGACCGTCGTAAAGTAAAGCGCCGGTGATCTGGCGGGGCAACCAAGGATCCATCGAGACGAGGTAAGGAATCTCGCGGTCTTCGAAAAACTGGCTCTTACCTACGATCAAAGAATCATGCACGGTTTGGTTGTAGGCGAAGAACAAAGTCATCGCGTTGTCGGCGCCGATCAAATTGGTGTAGAGCGCGTGCTCGCCGCGGAAATAATAACCGGCACCCGTATTTTTAAACGCGGTCAAACCGGGGAATACCGGCGTCGTGGGAGGATGATAGTGAACCGCGACGACGTCGCGGGCGCGTGGATTCAGAGGGTTGTTGATCAAAGCACCGTCTTCGGTTCCGTCCCAGGTATGGCCGACTTCCGCGCTGTGCGCGACGTTGCCCGAGTATTCAAGCGTTGCGGTACGTGACGGAAAAACATTGGCTTGCGCGGGATCGGCGGCGAATTCACAGCTCGCGCCCGCGGGACAACGCAAGCGATCGCTAAACGACATCCAAAAGCCGGAACCTTCGGCGCCCGAAGCGACGTTGTTGCGAACGATATTTGCGGGATTCGTAATCCAGAAAGTTGAAGGCCCCGAGAAGCGCGGGTTTTTAATCGGCCCCATATCCGAAGCGAGCAAACCTTTGCCCGCGGGCACGCGTCTGGTCAGCATACCGAGGTTGCCGGCGATCACGTTGTTCACTTCGTTACCGTTTTCTAAAAAGTAACCGTGGCCGAAGTGATTGAAGCAAACGTTGTTCTCGACCGTCGCGCCGTTCGTGCCGTGGATGGTGACGCAGCGTTGGTAAGAATCATGGATGCTCGAGTTGCGAATGAATTGTCCGGGCACGTCACCGGCCAAGTGCCAGTGAAACGGATAGCGGCCCATTTTACCGAGCTGCCCAAGGCGGCTGAGCTCGACGCCGTCGACGTAAGCCTTAGCCGAAGCCATAACCATGATGTGGCCACCGAACTTTTCGTTATCTAAGGTCGCTTCGTCACCTTCGGCGGTGACCACGATGTTGCGATCAAGTACGGCGACTTCGGCGCGCTCATCGAGCAACCAGTTCTTGCCCTGGGCCGCGTAGTTTTTCGTGACGCCGGTGTGCTTGTACGCGAAAGGCGTAGTCACAACGACGGCTAAACCGTCGGCGGCAACGCTTTCGATGATGCGGGTTTCGGCCTCGAGCGGATTGAAACCCGTGGGCCCAAGGATAAGCTTCTCGCCCGCGTTCCAGTTCACCGGACTCGAAAGGTAAACGACTTTGTCGCCCGCTTCGACGTTGCGTGAAATTTTTTGGAAGCCGAAGTTTTTATTTCGACCGTAGAGTTTCAAGATTCCGTTACCCATGACCGAAAACGCACGCTCGCCGTCGGCCGCGCCGAGTGAGCGGCCGCCTTTCAACTTAATAACCAAACGGCCTTCGAAACGTTGCGTTTCGTTGCCGCATTCGAAAATGGAGCCGGTACCCATGACCATGATGCCCGCGGCCTTAATCGTGTACTGACCACCGGCCGGGCAACGCAACTTACCCATGACGTTGAGCACGCCCATTTCGACGTCTTGATCGATCGTGTATTCTTCGCCGGCGGCGATGGTAACGTCGTCGTTCGGGCCCGTCACCTTTTGCGACAAGCGCGGTCCCGTGATCGCCTGAATATTGAAACTTGAGAAACTCGCCGGTGAACGTGACACGTTTCTGCCGATGACCGTCCCCATCGTCATCGAATCAAATTTCGTGCAACCGGCCGTTGATAATAAAGAGAACCCCAGAAACAGTGATGAGAGAATACGTGCGAACATCGAATACCCCGTTGATGAACAACCCGAGGGTATTGATTGCAGCGCCTAGACCATGCACGGACGGCTATATTTGGTACAGGTGTTTACGCGTTGAACAGCGTGCAACAGATCGACGTCTCATCGCGAGACGCCGCCGTTCAACGATCACTTTCAATCACAACGTGCGGGCGCTTGGCTGATGTTCGACTTATCGCAAGCGACTTTACCGTTCTTCATGCGTGAGGTTTTGTAAACCGCTTCGATCGCCCGTGCCTTTTTGTTGTAGCGAGCTTCCAAGAAAGCGCAGGCTTCAATCTTTGCGAATTCCCCTTTCGGCGTTTTGCCGTTGGCGCACTTGATCGAGATCGAAATCAAATGATCCGCGCCGATGGGCTCGCCCCCGGTGTTCTCGACCGTGACCACGCCTTCGCCCCCCGCAAATTTCAGTTTGTGATTCGTAAACTTACTCGGCGGCGGCATATATTCTTTTTCGTTGATAGGATCTTCCGCGTGCGCGAGGTCGATGAACAAGCTCACGTACCACGCCATGAAGGCGTTACCCGCAACGTTACGGCACATCGGCAACGACAGGTGCAAGTGATTGTGGTGGCGGTGATCTTCATCGCCGATCGAACCGTGAGGCTTGCCGCCGGACCGTTGGGGTAGACACCCCGCGCGCTCGCGATTAGCCGCTTCACTCCAGCACTGGCGCAGCTTCGTGAAGAAGGCCTGGGTTTTCGAATCCTTTTCCTTGTAAGTGTACTTAACGCCGTCCACCACGATCTGATTAACATCTATGGCTAAACCATAGTTATGGAGCGATGCCGTTCGTTGGTGAGCTTCGTCGCCCATCGTACCGGCGTGGTAGATCTTACCGGTTGTCATCTGATTTATACCGGCCGCTTGATTCACGCATTTGCCCATCTGGGTGTTGATGAAAGAGGCGAGATCCTCGTGCATCTTCACTTCGCCGTCGCAGCCTGCCTCTCCACCGTGGCCGTACTTAAACTGGAATTTCCCGGTTTGATTTGAGCACGCTTTCACGTTGAGAAGCGAAACCCCGGCCGGGCCAACCCCACCGCTGCCGCCAATCTCTAGCGATGAGCCCGTACCGCGCTCGGTGTTGTAACCGCCGTCGCCGCCCGTCGCGAATTCGGATTTGCCCATCATTCCTTGGATCGCCTGCAAAGCGGCCCCGCCGGGACTGTTTGAAGATTGACCTTGCGGGCTTTGCTGTTGCTGCACGGGAAGTTGTACCGGCTGTTGCGGAGCCGTGGGCACGGCCGCCGCCGGGGCCGCGTTCAACGGCGCAGATTGCGAACCGACCGTTGGCCAAGGCGTTACGGGGGTGGTAAGTGCCGCTTGAGCTTTAAAGCTCAGACCAACGCTCAAGAGTCCCAGAGCCCCGATCAACAATTTTTTATTCATGAGCATCCTCGTTTACGGTGCAAAAAAACGGCCCGCGTAATCAAACGCGAGCCGCCTTTATCGTAAACAAGTTTAACACATGCTCACATTTCCGACTGCGCGGCCTAGGTCTAGTCCCGGCCCGCAACCGCCCTTAACGAGTTTTCGCGAATTGCT
Source organism: Pseudobdellovibrionaceae bacterium (assembly GCA_947444305.1). Classification (GTDB taxonomy): domain Bacteria; phylum Bdellovibrionota; class Bdellovibrionia; order Bdellovibrionales; family UBA1609; genus JALHOQ01. The sequence goes on from CANEZP010000005.1 coordinate 131,032, forward strand.
TTTCGAAAACGGTGCCGTCGGCGTTGATGACGCGAACGGTATGGTCACCCGCTTTGAGCAGGCCAAGATCTACTTCTTGGGTAAACGAAACCAACTGCATAGTGCACATACCTTGCTGAACTTTCGCTAAACCGCGAACCTCGTGCGTAAAGTCATCGACGTGCTTCACTTCGGCCGCTTCCCACTTGTAGCAAGTGTTCGGGTACATGCCCATGACGAGAAGTTCCTTGGGCTCAACGATGCCCCGGTCCTTCTGAACGTAAACGTCGGTAAAGTTGAGTAGTTGATCTTTTTCAACCGGAACTTGCCCTTGGCCCGCGCCGAAAGCGACCGTTGAAGAAGCAGCTGAAAAAGCCGCGACTAGTATCATCATCATTGATTTCATGGTTCCTCCTGATTGTTGAACCGTTGTTGCGTAATCAACATAAAGAAGAGCAATGGTAATGCCACGTTGAACGGCACGCTAAGCCTACGCCCCGCCCGAAGGCCGGGGTAATTAATCACGCGTGATGATATTTGCCCGGATTAAACTCGGAATTAGATTTCGAAATCCGTAATGAGCGTCACGTTTGGATGCTCAAGGATAAAGCTAATCGGTAGATTGCGATCTTTGATAGCCTGTAACAGAATCTTGCGCTTACTCTCGCCGCGCGCGAGCACCAGAATTTTTTTCGAGCGCAAGAAAGTCTCCACTCCGTAAGTTAGGCCCCACGTCGGCTCTTTCAACTCGAGATAATTTTGGATCTCGGAACTCAGCAACACGCAACCGCTCGCAAACTTGCGCGGCAAGAACGGTTCATGAAACGCGACGTGCCCGTTGATGCCCACGCCGAGTATCGAAGCGTCCGCGTATCCGTCGGCTTCGGTGATCCATTCCATCTGCGGTACAAACGGCGCCATCTCCGCTTCCAAAAATTTACGAAAATGTCCTTTGAGCGGGCCGGAGATAATTTCATCGAGTTGCATCATCCGCAGCGACTTGAGCAACGCCGTCGGCTCGTTTACGCAGCGCTTGTAAAGCGAGAGCGGCGTATTGCCCGCGGGCATGAACACGCGGTCGCCCGTGGAGACTTCGGCGTGCAGCCAAGTCCAGGCCAGATCGGTCCAATCACGCTCGTCTTTGCCAATTAACTTACGCATATTTAAGATATTACCTGATGGAGAGGTCACACTTGAAAAAGAATAATCTGCTGGTGGTTGCACATCCCGATGATGAAACGATCTTCTTCGGCGGACTAGTCCAGGTTTACCGGCGCAGGCCCTGGAAGATCATTTGCGTAACGGACGGCAACGCCGACAAAGAGGGCGAGAAGCGTAAAAAAGATTTCTTCGCCGCGTGCGACCAAATGAAGGCGAAGCAATTTGAAATGTGGGACTTCCCCGACCGCTTCGGTGAACGCCTCGACCTCGACCGCCTGACCGAGCGACTTAAAGCCGAGCAAGCCGCGGAAGTTTTCACGCACGGTGCATTGGGTGAATACGGTCACCCGCATCACCAAGACGTTTGTCTAGCGACCTACCGCGCGTTCCAGGATCGCGCCATGGTTTGGAGCACCGCCTACAATGCCTTCGCCGAAAAAGTCATCCGCGTGCCCCGTCGCGCTTTCGAAACGAAAGCAAAGATCTTAGCCAACACTTACTTCTCCGAAACAAAACGCTTCGCCCGCTGGCTCCCGCACCAAAATCACGAAGGCTTCATCCAACTCAAACTCAAAGAAGTCGAAGCGGTTTACGCCTACCTCAGCGGCGACAAAAAAATCCCGGCCGGCCTGCTCAACGAATACGCCTGGTTCGAACCCTACTTAGAAGAATTTCGCACCCAAATCTCCGAACGCCCTTTCTGAAGGCGCTCCCCACTGCTGGGGGCGCTCCCCACTCCCGGACAGGCGCTCCCGAGCCCCGGCTTTGACAAGCTGCGCTCTACATCATAGTTTCCGGCCATGATTATTTCCGTACCCGAAGCGGTCGCAAAATTACAGACCGGTGGCATCGTCGCGATCCCGACCGAAACCGTGTACGGACTCGCCGGCCGCATCGACGACGAAAGCGCGCTCAAACAAATTTTTACCGTGAAGCAACGCCCGTTCTTCGATCCGCTGATCGTCCACGTGGCCGATATCGCAACGGCGAAGCGCCTCGCGCGCGACTGGCCGCCGGTGTTCGACGTGCTGACCTCCGCGTTCTGGCCGGGCCCGCTCACGCTCATCACGCGTAAGGCCGAACTTGTGTCGCCGCTGATCACCTCGGGTCTCGAAACGGTGGCGTTGCGCTGGCCCGATCATCCCGTCGCCCTTCAAATCCTGCGCGAGCTACAAATCCCGCTCGCGGCCCCGTCCGCAAATCTGTTCGGAAAAACCAGCCCGACCTCGGCCGCCCACGTCGAAAAAGAATTTTCGGGCGCGGTCCCGGTCGTCGACGGCGGCGAGAGCGAGATCGGCGTCGAAAGCACGGTTCTCGCGTACGATGCCTCGACCCCAAATGTCTTACACATCCTGCGTCCCGGCGGAATTTCACGCCCGCAGATCGAGCGCGTGTTGCTCGAGAATAATCTGAACTTCGATTTGGTTCGCACAAGTTCGGCGGCTTCACCCGGCCATCTCAAAGCGCATTACCAACCGAACTGCCCGGTGATCATCCTCGACGACAAGCCTTGGACCGAGGAAATCCGCAAAAGAATAGAAGCCGATCTAGATCGCCCCTTCCCCTACGTTCACGAGATGAAACTCGGAGCGTCGGCGCAGGTCGCCGCCCGCAAACTCTACGGCGAGTTCCGCCAATTTTCCGAAGTGCAGGGCGGATTGATCGTCATCACGCGAACTAAAGACAACACCGCGCCCGAGTGGGAAGCCGTGTGGGACCGCATCGAACGGGCCGCAAGTTTCACATTTTAAATACCCAAAACTCGTAAGCTAAGTAGCTTCGTTATTGCCCCAAAACCACGACCATTTTTAAGACTCTGACATGCAAATAGGGGCAAAAAGAACCTACATAGCGGAGCGCCGAATCATGAACGCTCCACGTTACGAATTTAATACGCGCCATTAAACGCATGTAATGTTTATGGAATTTTGATTATGAACACCCGTTCATCGCGAAGCTATTGAAAACTCAAAACAATTGCCGTACAACAGTGTTCAAGAAGTCGTAAACTCCTACCTGCTGTGGAGGCTTAAAATGGTGGAAATGGAACCGTTCCTAAAAGAGTTCGGAAAAGCATTGAAAACGACCCGTAAGCAAATGGGCCTGTCGCAAGTAACCGCTGCACAAAATATGCGCATCGATTACCGGCATTATCAGAATATTGAAGGAGGCAAGATCAACCTCCGCCTCGATACCCTGATCAAGTTAGTTAAGTTCTATAATTTGGATAAGGTCAGCCGTCCTTTTAACTTGGACGCCTGTATTGATCTCCTTTCGGGATATAAAGACACGAATGCCCACGACAACTGGAATTCGCTGTTTCATCACTTCGTTGACGGCGATCATGCCGGCTTCGTCGTTGTAAACGTACGCTCGAAACAGATCGAACAGATCAACGAGAAGTTGTTCAAGACTCTCGGGTACCGCGCGTCCGCAGATCTGCAGAACAAACCGGTACAGAATCTGATGGTCCAAGAAAGTGCCACGCAATTTGATGACATGATCAAACATCACGTTGCCGAAGCGGTCTCGAAGCCCTTCATCGTCACTTTCCGCACCCAACCGCCCGCGTTCCCGATCCCGATGATGGCCGTATGTAAGGCAATCAAGGATCCAAGCGGAGAAGAAAGGCTTCACTGCATTTTCTTCGATCGCAAGACGCTCGAGGAAGAGGGACACCGTCTGAAAGACATCTTGAACGGTTACCAGCAATTTATGGAACTCTACCCGCAGCTCAAAGCCGTCTAATCACGGTCCGCTGAAGTAGATCTAAAAAGGCTGCGCACCCGCGCGGCCTTTTTGTTATGATTCCCACGCATGAAGAAACCGACGGCCTGGGAAGAAGAAGAGCTATTCAGTAGCGGCGACGAATACTTCGCCCAGCTTCTGCGCGCCATCGACGCGGCCAAATTCAATCTCATGATGGAATCTTACATTTTCGAAAAGGGTATCCTGGGTGACCGGATGGTCGGGCACCTTATCGCGGCGAGCCGGCGCGGCGTGAAGGTTCGTCTGATTATAGACGGCTGGGGCTCCCCTACTTTCGTGCAAGATTATTTTCCGCAAATGAAAGAAGCCGGAATTCACGTCAAATTTTATCGCGTGAGCCCGTGGATTTTGAAGCGCATGCCCGGCGATCCCGACAACCTTCTGCGCCGGCTCGTACTGCGCTGGAAGCAAGTGAACCGGGGCAATCATCGCAAATTTTGTTTGCTGGACCGGCGCGAACTTTGGGTCGGAAGCTTCAACGTCAGCGATAAACACTTGCGCGAGGTAGAGGGCGACGCCGCCTGGAAAGACGTCGGCGTCCGCGTCCGGGGCCATGATTTAATGTACGCGAGACGCGCCTTTGACCGGGCCTACCGGGGTTGGACCGCGCTCAATTTACCCGCGCGCAATCCCAGTTTATTACTCTTAAACGATTCCTTCCTGCACATCAGGCAGACGCGGATTGAACAGGTTCGCCGCATCAAAAAAGCGGAGCAACGAATCTGGCTCGCCACGCCTTACTTCGTGCCGATCGGAAAAGTGTTTCGCTTGCTCGCCCGCCGCGCCCGCCGCGGTGTCGACGTCAGACTCATCATTCCCGAAAAAAACGACGTTTGGATAATGAAGTGGATTAGCTTGCCGCTCATCCGCTCGCTTTCGCGCAAAGGCGTGAAGATCTACATCTATAAGCCGCGCTTCTCACACCAAAAAGTTTTTATTACCGATGATTGGATTTGTGTCGGCTCCACCAACTTGAATCATCGCAGTTTTTTGCACGATCTCGAGATGGACGTTGTCATCACGCGCCCCGAAAATAAAAAAAGTATTCTCGAAGGCTACGTTCGCGATCAACATCTAAGCCAACCTTTTGACAGCAGCGAGTGGGCGCAATTACCCTGGTGGAAACGGGCTTTAAGCTCGGTGTTCCTGGTGCTCAAATACTGGTCGTAAAAGATTCGTAGAAGAGTCCTAAAAAGATAGGTAAAGATGCCGCGATTAATTTTTGTTTTCCTGCCGCTGATCTTGATAAGCCTCGCTTGCACGAGCGTGCGCAAAGGTACCGGGGTGCTCGCGGCGACCTGCCAAAAAACTGCGGTCTCCGTCACCGATCTTGAACCGCTCGGTTTTAAACCGGCAAAAAACAAAGTCGTGGTCACGCGGATCTTCACGACCTGGTGTCCCTACTGCAAAGAAGATTTGGCCGAACTCGGGCGGCATTTCCAAAGCGGAGACTTCACCCCCGAGACGGTGCAAGTTCTCTTACTCACCTACAAAAGTTCGCGCGAGAATCAAGCCACCTTCGACAAGTTCGTGAAGGAAGCCTTACCGAAATCCGGCATCCCCGCGGAAGCCGTGCAGGCGATCTACGCCGGCCGCGAATCGAGAGAACTCGCGAAATCGAAAAACGCCGCCGGTGACCCGCTCTTTACCGGCTGGCAAGGCATCCCGTTCGGTCTAGTTTTCGGCAAGGACGGACGCTTGGCGTTCCGCGGTCATTTTACGACCTCACCCCAATTTCAAGAAGGGCATTATCAATTCATCAAGGGCTTAACCAAAGAGGAATGCCCCCCAAACTAAAGTCCAGCATTCACGCTCACAGATACAACAACCGCCGAAAATAACGAAAAGTATTTATATGACGAATACGAAGCGTTTCTTCCAGGTGTTGTTTGTTCTCTTAATGGTCATTTCCTGCCGCGACGTCAAATTCAAGGCGCCCACGAACAATCCTTCAAATCCCGCCGCGGGACTCGATTGCGACGGTGCGGCCTGCGCCCCCGGAACTTATTCGTGGTTTCAGGGTGGCTTCGGCCTGTGCGACAAACCTTGTAACGGTGGCAGCGCTATCCAAACCGTCGAGTGCCGCCGCAACTCCGATGACGTCGCCGTGACCGACACGTATTGCTCAGGCACGAAACCGGCCGGCACCCAAACGTGCAACGCGCAAACTTGCACCGGCAATTACACGTGGAACACCGGCAACTACGGCGTCTGTTCCAAAACATGCGGCACCGGCCAAAGTTCGCGCGTCGTCGTTTGCCAAGATCAAACGGGCACGACGGTAAACGATTCTTTTTGTAGCGCGCCTAAGCCCACGGTCAGCAAAGACTGCAATACGAACACCTGCCCTCCCGTAAGTCATGCATGGTCGATCACGCCCGGCGTATGTTCGAAAGAGTGCGGTACGGGCACGGTCACGGACGTTGTCGTTTGTAAACGCAACGACGGCGTCACGGTTGCCGAAAATAATTGCGATGCCGCAACAAAACCGCCGGTCACTCATTCATGCAACACGCAAGCTTGCCCGGTCACTTACACTTACGCTTGGGAAGCCGGCGCGTATTCAGCCTGCTCGAAACAATGCGATACCGGCGTGAAAACCCGCTCCGTCGTCTGTAAACGCAACGACGGAGTTTACTCCGACGCCGCTTACTGCCCAGCCGCGAGTAAACCGCCGACGAGCGAACCTTGTAAAATCAAGGATTGCAGCGCGGGCCGAAGGGTCACGCAGACCGCGACGGTCACCCCGGCCTCGAACGCGCTCGATCTTATTTTAGTCGTCGACGATTCGGGCTCGATGAAGGCCGATCAATCTAAATTGGCCGCGCGCATGGCGGGCCTGCTGACCGACTTGGATGCACTTAACATTGATTACCAAGTTTGTTTAACGACCACGGACATTGGCTATTACAAAGGTTCGCCGATCCGATGGAAAGGGCCCGAAACTTTTATCATCAATAAAGCAACGCCGAATAAAAACGCGGTCTTCATCAATACGATCAACGCGCTCGGTGCCGAATACAGCTCGGATGAACAAGGCATCAAGGCCGTCAACCTCATGACCCGCGATTTCCGCTCATCGGGTTGCATGCGGACCGACTCGACGTTAACGACCATCGTGATCTCGGACGAAAACGAGCGCAGCGTCGGCGGCAACGCGGCTTGGTCGTCGTCGCAATATCAACCGCTCACGCCGGAAAATTATCCCGACGCTTTGATCAAATTGGTCAAAGATACGTTCGGGGCCAATAAGAAATTTATTTGGAACTCGATCATCGTGAAACCGGGCGACGTCGCTTGCGAACAAGCGCAGGATCAACAGTCCAGTCCCAGCTTCTTCGGTACGCTTTACGCCGAGCTCTCGAATAAAACCGGCGGTCACGTGGGCAGTATTTGCGACAACGATTATGCGCAGAATTTGCAATACATCAAAGAACGCGCGGTCAACAACATGCCGGGTTTGACGATGGAATGTACGCCCATCGACACCCCCGTCGTTACGCTCATGCCCGCGGCCAACACGATGATTACGATCACCGGCAACATGATCAAATTCTCTCCCGCGTTGAGCGAAGGCACGAAAATCACCGCCACTTATACTTGCCCTTGATCGGGGCCTGATTTAGTCTGGCCGCGTGAAAAATAATCTCCAATATTTCTATGGTTCATTCATCGTTACGTTCTTCGGCCTCATTCTCGGGGCCGTCGTCGGTTACGTCTACACGGGGACGGTAGCCGGTGCGCTCTCGGCCCTATTCCTTACGTTCGTCCTCGGGATTTTAGAAGTCTCGCTCTCGTTCGATAACGCCGTGGTTAACGCGTCGGTTTTGCGCGATATGACCCCGCTTTGGCGGCACCGGTTCATCACCTGGGGTATCGCGATCGCCGTATTTGGGATGCGCATCGTATTTCCGTTAGCGATCGTCAGCCTCATCGCCGGCATCAATCCTTGGGCGGCCATCGTGCTCGCGGCGACTAAACCGCAGGAATATGCGCAAATCATGTTGTCATCGCACGTGGCGCTCGCGGGTTTCGGCGGGGCCTTCCTATTGATGGTGGCCCTCACTTACTTTTTCGATCAAGAAAAAGAAGTTCATTGGTTTCGCCATTTCGAACACTTCATGGCCAGCGTGGGCAAGATTCAGGCGATCGAACTCGCAATTTGCCTGCTGCTCTTCTACGGGTTAAGCCGTTTTCTCGAAACTCCCGAAGAGCAAGTGACTCTCCTCGTCTCCGGAATCTTCGGCCTGATCACTTTCGTGTTGGTCGACGGAATCTCGCTGTTCCTTAAACTTCCCGAAGCGGGTCAGCGTAACGTCGAGAAGGCCAGCGCCGCGATGTTCTTATACTTAGAAATTTTGGACGCTTCGTTCAGCTTCGACGGCGTGATCGGCGCTTTCGCATTGACGAACAATTTGTTCATCATCGCCGCGGGTCTCGGAATCGGCGCGATGTTCGTACGGAGCATGACCATTCTCCTGGTTGAAAAAGAAACTTTAAATCAGTTCTTGTACCTCGAGCACGGGGCATTCTACGCCATCGGTGCGCTGGCCTCCATGATGCTGCTTGATCTGTTCGTGCACGTGCCCGAAGTGGTCACCGGTTTGATCGGCGCGGTATTCATCATCGTGTCGATTCTCGCTTCTATTCGGCACGACCGTAAGACCAAAACCATGGCCGCGGCCTGATGGGCCGCTCACTCCAGGCGGACATTCTCGCCACCGCGCTCAAGGATTTAAAAAAAGAATTAGCGGCGATGGAAGGCTCTCAAAAAGCTTTCCTAGCACGCTACCGTAAAGCGAGGCTTCACGCTTTCCAGCTCGAGTTCTTGGCAAAGTTTTTACGCAAGTCTTTGCCCGCCAATCAGGAAATTTTCGAACGCTTACACCTGATCACGAAAGATCTAGAAGACCGGCTGGGCGCCTTCAACGAAACCGACGAGATGCTCGCTTACGTCGTGAAAAACGAAATCAATCTTTCCGAACATTTGACCGCCGCCGCCCATTTCGAAGAGCAGCGGGACGAAGCGTACGCGGCGCTCCAAGCCTGGATGAAATTGGCCGGTTGGCGCGGTGAACTCACCGCCACGGCTCGCATCGCCGAGTTGTTGCGCGGGCTCGAAGATTTGGACAATGCCGGGCTTCGCCAATTCGCCGCAAAAAAGATGGCAAAATTCCTTCGCGAGTTGCAAGAAAACGTCGACGCCGGTGAATTCAATCCCAAACGCAAATCCGGCTACGTGATCAAAGAAGTTGAACCTAAGGTGCACGAGCTCCGCCGTGAGATTCGCAAGATCCCTATGTTCGCGGGCTACCTTGAAGGACTCTTTACCTTAACCGACGGCTACAAGCCTCCGTCAAAAGACGCGACCGGCACGCTGAAATACTATAGTCCGCTGCTAAAATCCGAGCTCGCCAAATCCGACTTCGCCAAGCTTCCGAAGCCGCGCGTAAAGGAACCGCTCGCCATCGCGCGCCCTTTCTTCCTAGGCGTGACCAAATTCGTAAGCGAGCTCGGCTTCGCGAAAGATTGGGCGCAGAATTTAGAGCAACTGCACGAAACGGGCGTCGGCGGCGAAATTAATTTCGATCAGCTCGATGTCTCGCTCAAAGATGTTTTCGGCCGGCCCGAGCCTTTCAATTCGATCGCCGCCCGTTCCATCATCGAGATAAAGAAAACCCAAATTTTCCGCCACATGTCCGACTATTTAGAAGCCCAAGTCTGAGGTGAATCGTGTCTAAGAAGTGCATTGATCCGGTCGTTGCCGAAATACTCTCGAAGGTGCGCCCTACGCCGATGACTCTGGGCAACGGGATGACCGACGATGAAAAGATCGCGAAGATTGCCGGCCACTTTCGCGAGATCATGATAACGATGGGTCTCGATCTCGACGACGATTCTTTAAAGGAGACCCCGAACCGGGTCGCGCGAATGTACGTAAGCGAAGTTTTCTCGGGCCTCAATCCCGGCCACTTCCCTAAGATGACCAGCATCGATAACAAATTAAATTACGACTCGATGGTCACGGTGAAGGACATCTCGATCATTTCCGTCTGCGAACATCACTTCGTCACGATCGACGGCCGCGCGACCATCGCCTACATCCCAAAAAACAAAGTCATCGGCCTATCGAAGATCAACCGGGTGTGCAAGTTCTTCGCCCGGCGCCCCCAAGTGCAAGAACGCCTTACGAAACAGATCGGCGATTGCTTGACCCAAGTCTTAGACACGCAAGACGTCGCGGTTTTTATCCGCGCCAAACATTACTGCGTCGTGCAACGCGGGGTCGAAGACGCCGCTTCAGAAACAATCACCAGTGATCTTCGCGGCGCCTTCCTCGAAGACAGCCGGACGCGGGCCGAATTCCTCGCGGTTGCGGGGCGCTAATATGTACGGCATTCACTTGGCTAAAGAGCCGTTTAAATTTTCCGTCTCGCATTTTACGATCTTTAGTCCCTCGCACGCCGAGCGTTTGCACGGGCACAATTACCAAGTCAGCGTTAGCGTTTCGGTCGGCCAAATCGACGACAAAATCGGTCTGGCCTTCGATTTCAACGAAATCAAACCGATGATCCGCCAAATTTGCGATTCCATGGACGAGCGAATCTTAATCCCCGAGAAGTCGCCGTACCTGAAGATTCAAAAAGAAGGCACGCAGGTGCGCGTGCAATTTAATCATAAGAAATACGAATTCCCGATCGAGGACACCATCTTTTTACCGCTCGTGAACGTCACGACCGAAGAACTCGCACGTTACGTGGGCGAGCATTTGCGTTCGGGCATGGCCAAGATCCCGGGCTGGACGGACATCCAAATCAATATCGAAGAGACACGCGGTCAAAGCGTGAGTTACAAATTAATCCGCTGATGAAACAAGTCCGCGAGGACACCGGCATCGTTCACCTGCGCGTACCCCCGGGCGCGAACTTACACGTGACCGACTTCTTACTGGCCGCCGATCTCTCCCCGCTGCCTCTAAAGCCCGACGCCCGCCTTATCGGTGAATGGCTGCGCTACGGATCGGTTTACGTTGAAGGTAAGCGTCTGCGTACGAACGAAACGCTAAAACCCGATCAAATCTTACGCTTACACACGCGCCGCAAAACTTATGTTACGGAAATTCCTAAACTGCGCGAGCGCATCGTATTCGAAAACGACGATTTGCTCGTGCTCGACAAACCGTCCGGCCTGCCGACCCACGCCACGCTCGATAACTTTATCGAGAACGCCGCGTATCTCCTCGCGCAAGAATTGAGCGCGCCCGTCTACGTCACCCACCGGCTCGACGTCGCGACGCACGGCTTGCTGATCTTGGCTAAGTCCCCCAAAGCGCAAGCGGCGATCAATAAACAATTCGCCAAGCGCCAGGTCGAGAAAATTTACCGCGCGCAGATTTCAAAGGCCGTTCCCGAAGGTCTGCTCGTGCATCACATGGATCCGGCTTCGCGCGTACCGAAGGTCATGAGCGCGCAAGCCGTGCCTGGCTGGTGGGAGTGCCGCCTCGAGATTCTCGCGTGCACCAAAAATGGCGACGGTAGTTTCAACGCCGACATCAACTTGCTCACCGGCAAAACTCATCAGATTCGCGCGCAGCTCGCGGCGCTGGTCGCGCCCGTGAACGGCGACGTGGCTTACGGTTCAACGATTCCGGCCGCGCACGGACAAATCGATCTCGCCTGCGTAGAAATGCGCTTACGCTGGATGCAGCAGGATTTAATTTTCAAGCGTCCTGGACACGAATCCGGAGTCCTCCACGCATGACGCCCGACCGGCTCGAAGCCGCGCGTTTTGTTTTTCAAAGCCTGGCCCTGCGCGAAGGCAAACTTTGGCTCGGCGCTGGCCGCCCTCATTCCGCGTCGGAGGAAGTGGCGCAAGGCTCGGTGCTCACCCGGCTTGAAGAATGGGAAATGCCACTCGACGAAAAGACCCGCCGCCGCTTGAGCAACGTTTCCGATCTTACGAGTCTGCTCGAACGCTTCATGCTCAAAGGAATTCGCGGCGATTCGCACATGGGGCTGTGGGGCTTTATCTCCGGCCGCTACGCCCTTCGGTTACGTCACGACATTCCGACGCCCGAACAAATGCTCGAACGTCAGTGCCGTGGCGAACGCTACGTCAGCTACCTTAAAAAACCCGCGGAATTAAACACGCCGGTCGGGCGATTTAGCGGCGCGTACGAATTTCTGCTCCATGATTTGGAACACGCGCATAAATTTTTTGGCGACGCCGAATTATTCCGCGGGCAAGTGAGCTTCTTCAATTTACTCCGCGGCAGCTTAACGGAATTGTATCGGTGGAGCGGCGACCCACTATTCGAAAAAGATTTGAACTATCTTAAGAGCGACATGAACTCGCACCCCGTCCATCTTTTCAAATTTCTAAAAGCAATCGTCCTCACCGCCGAACTTCGCCTTCAAGACGGAAAAGGCTCCGGTCAATCCGGCGCGGACAATGGGATCATCGATCGCCTCTGGCACCAAATTCTTGATCGATGGCGGGTTCCGGAGGCGACCAAGCAAGCCGCCCTCCGCATCAACCGGCCCGGCCTCGAAACCGCGGCCGACCAAGCGGCCGTTCACCATTTTTTCAAAAATCACGGCGCGGGCTTTGAAACCGGTGCGCAACTCTGTTAGTTGAACCGGATGCAATTGGTATTTCCCACCTACATTCATCGCGGCACCTTCAAAAATTCGGCTAGGAGCACCGCCCGTTTGAACCGTGAACTCACGACCGAGATCGCGCAGATCGAAGCCATCGACGATCACGGCCGGCAATGGAGCCGCGAACACTACGTCAACGGTTACTCTTCTTACTCGTCGATGACCCGCCTCAACCAAACTTCGCCTACGTTCAACGAACTTGAACAAAAACTTTGGCCCGAGGTAAAGCGCTTCGTTAAAAAATTAAACTGGGACATGACCGGTCGTTCGCTCGCGATGACGACCTGCTGGGTAAACTCGATGGGTCAGGGCACTTACCACACCATGCACACGCATCCGATGTGCGTACTCAGCGGCGTGTACTACGTAAATCTTCCGCCCGGTAGCAGCCTATTTAAAATCGAAGATCCCCGCATCGGCCTAATGATGGCGGCGCCCCCGCGCAGATCGAGCGCGCCCGCGGTTGAGCAAAACTATTTGAAAATTCAACCCAAAGCCGGTGAATTTATTCTGTTCGAAAGCTTCATGCGCCACGAGGTTCCTCCCCACCGCGGGAAGCAACGCCGGCTCTCGGTTAGCTTCAATTTTGAACTTGTTTAGAATCCGGACTTACGCGTAAATACCCCCACAATTTTGCCTTTGGAGTACACATGATCGCTCGCCTAACCGCCCTCGTTCTCTTCACCATATTTTCGGGTGTGCTTTCTATTTCGGCCTTCGCCGGCCAAAGCGAAGAAGCGCTGACCGAAAGACGTTTGAAACTCCTCGCTTCTTGCGGAGTCAACGAAGCCGCTAAAACCTTAACGCTCGCGTACCCGGTCGTCATCGCCGGCATCTTCAGCGATGAGGTCGCGACCGAACTTCGCCCGTACCAGGCCGTGATGTCCGCCGCCGCAACTTGCGATGATTTCGCCGCTGCGTACGCGCTCCTCGTAAGAATCTACCAAAAGCACGGCGGCCAGGATCCCGAAGTTTACTTCGCGAGCACGGAGGGCGCCAAAGCCCTTGCGACAACTTCGGCCGAACTTCGCAAGTTAGTGCCTTAACTTGTTCGCGCGGGCGCTAGTCACCTTGCTGATCGCTCTCAATCTTCCGGTCTTTGCGCACGCGAAGACTTGGCGGATCGCCGTGGTTTCGGACATGAATCAAAATTACGGCAGCGTTCAGTACACGCCGGCGCTTATAAAAGCGATCGAACACATCCGCCAAAGTGATACGTCCTTAGTCATCTCAACCGGTGACATGGTTGCGGGCCAGCGTCGAGGCTTGGACTACGAGGCGATGTGGAATGCCTTTCACAATGCCGTTAGCCGCCCGCTCGCGCAGTCTTCTATTCCGCTTCTTCCTTCACCCGGCAATCACGACGCTTCGGCCGGCGGCGGTTTCGCTAACGAACGCAATCATTACCGCAACACGTGGAACCAATTCCCGGCGCCACGCTTCAACGGCGCGCGCGCACCCGAAGACCGCGTTGAGTTTCTGAACGGCGTCGCGCAGAACTGGCCGTTCAATTACGCGGTGACGATGGGTCCCGCTTTGTTTATCGGATTAGACGCCACGCTCGCCGGCGAGTTAATTAACGATCAGTTCACGTGGCTCGCAAGTGTTTTGGAAAAATCGGCACCCTACACCGTCAAAATGGTTTTCGGTCACGTGCCGCTTTATCCGTTCGCCTTCGACCGCGCGACGGATTACCTCGGCGCGGGTGACGTCGCGTTTGCGCTAAGGCTCGAAGCGCTGCTCGAAAAACATAAAGTGAATTATTTTTTGAGCGGCCATCACCACGCGTACTTTCCCGGCCGGCGCCCGGGCGCGGTTCGTTTCGTTTCCGTTCCGCTACTCGGCACCGGCGCGCGCACCTTGCTCACCGTCGACCGCAGTTCGACGGAACGCTCACCGCAAGCTTTCTTGTATCTCGATTTCGACGCCGGCGGGAATATCACGATGCAAGCATTGAAAAGTCCGGCGCTCACGCCGATCGCGGCCGCGAGTTTACCGGCGGCCATCTCAATTCCCACGCGCGACGCCGCGGACTGCGCACGCTGCGCTTCGTTCCCGCCAACCCTTTTCACCGACCCAACCCGCCGCACTCTGTACCACCGCTTCTAACGCCACTCGCCCCGGGCCTTCTCGGCCGGGAAGCTTTCGGCTTCTTGCCTCCGCGGTTCCTGCCTCCGCGGTTCGTGCCTTCGCGGTTTCGTGCCTTCGTGGTCTCGGTTGCTTCCACCTACGCACTTTAAGGTTCGGACCCGCTCAATTTGCAAAGGCGTCGAAATGAACAAATTGGCGTCGGCGAACAACCTGGAGATTCTGATCTCTCCTAAAGTTGTACGCGAGGTCGATTTGTTCATTTCGACGCCTTTTGTTTTTACGACGTGAAGGTCATGAAATGCAGTGTACCAGAACCTTGAACGCATTCGGATCTAGGCGAAAGAGCGCACTTCCGGAGATGAAGCCGGCCGGGTCATCATGTTGACCTCACGATTGAAAAAAAAAGCCGGATCGCTCCGGCTTTCGTTTGCTCGAGATTCATGATCGCGCGGCGAAATTTAGTCGTCGTTCTTATCGTCGTCGCGGTCTTGCGTAGAAGCGCCCGTCTTCTTCGGCGTGATGACGACGTCGACGCGGCGGTTTTGGGCACGGCCCGCGCTCGAACGGTTCGCGGCGATCGGTTTCTCGAAGCCGTAGCCGACCGCTTTCACGTTCACGTCATCGACGTTCTCGTCGAGGTAATCCGCAACGGCGACCGCGCGGTCTTTCGATACACGCTGATTAATCGCGGGCGTACCGGTCGAATCGGTGTGACCTTGTACTTCAACATTCGATGCGTTCAATTCCTCGATGACGGTCGTGACTTTCGTTAGCAATTCTTTCGAGCGAGCCGGCACTTCGGCGCTACCCGACGGGAAATTAATCTTTTTCAAACGGATCAAAAGTTTATCACCCTGACGATAGACATCGGCTTCGTCGGAACCGAATTCTTTGCGCGCTTGTTCGATCGTGCGATTCCATTCTTGTTCGGATCGTAAACCCATGTTCGCGGCCGCAAGCCCGCGCAACGAAGCCTCGCGTTCGGCCAACGCTTTTTTTGTCATCGCGGCTTGCGAATCGGCCCCGCGGAGAGCCGCTTTGGTATTGGCCAAAGCTTTATTGCGGGCAACCAGGTCACGCGCCACTTCCTCATTGGTTTGGTTCGCGGCTTTGCGCGCGGTCGCGTTGATCGCGGTCAGATTGCGAGCCGCCTCGTTCGCACGCGCCGCGAGACCGTTGTAGGCGGCTAAGTTGTCCGGCTGCTGCGCGATCGCTTTATCGGCACGCTCTAACGCGCCCTCGGCCTCGCGCAAACTTTTCGGTGCGTAGGTGCGGGCGCCCCGGTCTTTAGCCGTGGCAATCAAACCACGAGCTTCGCCCACTTGCGCTTCCCGAACCGAGTTCACGTGCAAAGCGCCGTAATTGATGACCGCTAAATTCCACACATCACCGTCGATGCGTTCGTTGTCGAGGGCCCCGGCGTTTCGTTTGAAACCCTCGTCAACTTCGTGCAGGGCTTTCTTCGTAATTTCGAACCGTCTCGCACCGGCGTCCAACGCTTTTTGGCGTGCTTGCAAAACTCCTTGCACGCGCCGACCGCGTACGGCCCCGATTTGATTCGCGCGATTGACGTAGCCTTTTGATGTTCCGAGTTCTTCCCAGAAATCATCGGTGTCACCGTCGGCTAGTTCGCGTTTCGCTTCGTTCAAGTGATCAACCGCGCGGTCATATTCTTTCGGCGCGAGCACATCATTCTGCGCGGCCGCGGTCCGGTCTAGCTCTTGGTCTAATTTCGAAACTTCTTCGGCGGGACTCGCGGACCTCGGGTAGATCACCCGCTCGACCGAGGCACAACCGGCGAAAAAGAACGTCGCCAACGCTCCCACCAAGATCGAGTGTGCATTGCGTTGAAGGGCGGATCTCATGAAGGGCTCCTTATTAAGATTTTGATTCGTAAATCACACAGGTTTAACAAGAGCACCTCCCATGCCGAACGGGCCCGCGAAGGTATAAGAAAAGAATGCTCAGTCCGCGAAAGCTAGGGGCAATTTTCCACGATATAGATCACGCGAACGGTTCAGTTTGAGACGCTTCACCGAACCAACGTGGGCTCGGCGAACGGCTTATGTCATTCTTAACGGATGAATCGCGGGATGTGCGCCTTTGTACTCATTCTGACCATCGCGGGTTGCGGCAGCGCCGGCAACGAGGATGCTTCCGAATTCATTCCCGATGTTCCGCTCGAATGCGTCTCGGGCCAAGCGGCGGATTGCGCCGGTGATGACCTTCCCGTCTTCGTTGGCTTGAGCGAAGGCCTCGCCGGATCCGCCTGCGACGACTTTCTTACCGGAATGACCGCGGTCCAGCGACGCCGGTCATTCCTCGCTTCAGGCAGTTCACGCTCCACGGCCAAGGGCAACATTCTAACCGCGACCATAAATAAATGGGAAAATGATCTCGGCGGGCCGATCGATGTTTTACCCTCCGGAACCTACCAAGTTTGCGCGTTCATCGACACGAACGGCAACGGCGAAATCGACACTTCGGAACCGGTCGGCGAAGGCCAATTAATTCCCGGCCGTACGGACTTCATCCTTAGTGTCTGGTCACCCGCGTACAACTAAAGCGGACCAAACTTTGCAGTAAACCTGAAAAATGAACGTCGTCGAACTGACAAACAGCGGACTCTACTGCGCCGCCGGGGATTTCTACATCGATCCGTGGCGCCCCGTGCGCGACTCGATCATCACGCACGGCCATTCCGATCACGCGCGTGTCGGCGGTGAACTTTACCATTGCACCAAAACTTCCGAACCGATTTTGCGCCACCGTTTAGGTGCCGATATTTTATTACGCGCCTACGATTACGGAAAACCGTTTAAAATGAAGGACGCGACCGTTTCGTTTCACCCCGCGGGCCACGTGCTCGGCTCGGCGCAAGTGCGGGTCGAAGTGAACGGCGAAGTTTGGGTGATCTCGGGCGATTACAAACGTTCACCCGATTCTTCGTGCGAACCGTTCGAAGTGGTTCCTTGCGACACGTTTATTTCGGAAGCGACGTTCGGTCTACCCGTTTACGCCTGGCCGACCTCGCAAGCCGTAGCCGCCGATATTTTCAAATGGTGGCAAGAGTATAAAGAGGGGCCGTCATTACTCTTCGCTTACGCCTTCGGTAAAACGCAAAGAATTTTGAGCGAGCTAGGTCACCTTACCGACCAAACGGTTTATCTGCATGGCAGTTGCGAAACGCTCACCAAAATTTACCGTGACCAAGGCATCAAGATGGTGCCGACCAAACTCGTTTCCGACATGCCGAAAGAATATAAATTCAACGGTGACCTCGTACTCGCCCCACCGAGCGGTCACCGCTCTTCGTGGATGAAGCGTTTCAAAGATCCGCAAACGGCGTTCGCCTCGGGCTGGATGCAAATCCGCGGCAATCGCCGGCGCCGCGGGTACGAGCGTGGATTTGTTTTGTCGGATCACGCCGACTGGAAAGATTTAGTATCAACCATTATCCAGACCGGCGCCAAGCGTGTGCTGCTCACCCACGGCAACACCGATACCCTTGAGCGCTACCTGCGTGAAGAAAAGCATATTCAAGCCGAACCCCTAGCCACCCAATTCGAGGGTGAGGCCGAGGCTTAACGATGCAACTCTTCGCCGAAATGTTCGAGAAGGTCGATCAGACCACCGGCACGAATGAAAAAGTGGCGGCCTTGGTCGCGTACTTTCAAAAAGCTCCGCTTCACGACAAAGTTTGGGCGACTCTACTTTTGCGCGGACGGGTGAAACGCTCGCCGCTTACCTCGCTCCGCATGCGCCAGGTTTTTCAACGCTTAAGCGGCACGCCCCGTTGGTTGATGGACGAATGTTTCTCGCACGTCGGTGATACCGGTGAAACTTTGGCGCTATTAATGAACGCCGGCATGCTCGCGCTGGATCCGAAACCGAAAGAACGTTCGCTCAACGAATGGATGACCGAAGAGCTCGTGGGTTTAAGAACTCTCGGCGACGAAGACCTCGACCGCAGGCTTTTAGAAATCTGGAATTCCGCGCATCCCGAACATTGGTTTCTGATTAATAAATTACTGACCGGCTCGTTCCGCGTCGGCGTATCTGAAAAATTAGTGTTGAAGGCTCTTTCGAAAGTCACCGGCGATAGCGAATCCGTCTGGCACCAGTGGCTAATGGGGAAGAGCGACCGCGATTTCGAAGAACTGCTCCTCACCTTCCAAGGCCAAGCGCCTTCAAAAGAGCTATTGCACGCGATCCCCTTCTGCCTCGCTTCGCCGCTTGAAGAATCCTTCTTCGTGAACGAAAAGCCCGAGGATTATTTCGCCGAGTGGAAATGGGACGGCATCCGCTCGCAAATCATCAAGAAGGGCGATCAGATTTTTATTTGGTCACGCGGCGAAGAAATGGTTACCGAGGCCTTTCCCGAAATCGCGCAGATGGCTTCGACCTGGGCCGAAGACGTTATCCTCGACGGTGAATTGCTCGTCTGGGGCGAAGACAAGCCGCGCGATTTCAACGATCTTCAGCAACGGCTGGGCCGCAAGAAATTGGGTCCCGATATTCTGAAGAAGGCGCCGGTCAGTTTCATGGCCTACGATCTGCTACATCTAAACGGCGAAGATTTCACCGCGCTTACCCTCGCCGAGCGGCGCACGAAGCTCGAAAGCTTTTCGGGCACCCGAACCCATCCCCGCTACCGCATGTCGCAACTCGTGGAGTTTACTTCGTGGGATCAGGTTAAAGAATTGCAACTTCAATCGCGCGAACTCGGCACCGAAGGCTTGATGCTCAAGAATAAACACAGCCTTTACGTGACCGGTCGCAAACGCGGCAACTGGTGGAAGTTTAAGGTACAGCCCTACACGCTCGACGCCGTTTTGCTCTACGCCCAAGCCGGAACCGGCAAACGATCGAATCTTTTTACCGATTACACGTTTGCGCTTTGGCACGGCGATAAATTGGTGCCGTTCGCAAAAGCTTACTCCGGCTTAGACAACAAAGAGATCGAAGAACTTGACCGCTGGATTCGCCGCAACACGCTCGAGAAATTCGGGCCCGTTCGCTCGCTTAAAACGCATCACGTGTTTGAAATCGCCTTCGAGGGTATCGCCAATTCCACCCGGCACAAATCGGGAATTGCCGTGCGTTTCCCGCGGATCTTGCGCTGGCGCCGTGACAAAACGGTCGACGCCGCCGACAAACTTGAAGACGCGCAAAAGTTAATCGAGGCCCATGTTTGAAAATCGTCAATGCCTGGTTCAAGAAGCAAGGCTGGAAGCCCTTCGCCTATCAGCGCGAGGCGTGGGCCGCGTTCGAAAATAAAGAGAGCGGCCTGATCAGCGTGCCCACCGGCTACGGCAAAACTTTAGCCGCGACCCTCGGCCCGATCGAAGAGGCCATCCGCCAAAAGCCCAAGGGTCTATTTTTAATTTACATCTCACCGTTGCGCGCGCTGACCCGCGACCTAAGCCAGTCTTTGCAACGCGTGATTTTTGAGATGGGTTCGGATCTAAAGGTCGAGTGCCGCACCGGCGACACTTCGGCTTCGATGCGCGCCAAACAGCTAAAGAAAATGCCGCCCATTTTATTCACCACGCCCGAATCGTTGAGCCTAATGCTTTCGTACGCGGGCAGCCGCGAACTGCTCGGTTCGGTGCAGGCGACGGTCGTCGACGAATGGCACGAACTCATCGCGAGTAAACGCGGGATCCAAACGCAACTCGGCCTCGAGCGTTTACGCACCTGGAATCCCGACATGCGCACTTGGGGATTGTCCGCGACGCTCGGAAATTTAGAGGAAGCTTCGCAAGCCTTGGTCGGTGCGGGTCGGCCCTTTCATCTTATCCGCGCAAAGCTGCCGAAGGAGATTGAGCTCGACCCCGTCGCGCCCGACGAAATCGACAGTTTCCCTTGGGCGGGACACTTAGGTTTGCGCATGCTGCCCAAACTGACACAAAAATTATCGGCCGAAAAATCGACCCTGATTTTTACCAACACGCGCTCGCAATGCGAACGGTGGCACGCCGCTTTGGTCGAAGCCCTGCCCACCTTCGCCGATAACATCGCCATCCACCACAGCGCCATGGATCGCGGCGAGCGTGAAGACGTCGAAGAAGGTTTGCGAACCGGCGAGATCAAGTGGGTCGTATGCACCTCGTCGCTCGACTTAGGCGTCGACTTCCAACGCGTGGAACAAGTGGTGCAAATCGGTACGGCCAAATCACTCGCGCGTTTGGTTCAGCGTGCGGGCCGCTCGATGCACCGGCCGGGTGAACCCTCGCATTTACTTTACGTGCCCACCAATTCCTGGGAGCTCGTCGAACTCGAAGCCGCGCGCGCCGCCTTAAGCGAAGGCGTCGTCGAACCGCGCCGGCCCATCAACAAACCGATCGACGTGCTCGTGCAACATTTAGTCACGCTCGCGTGCGGGGACGGCTTTCGCGACGAGGATTTTGAAGAGGTCCGCCGCTGTTACAGTTTCGCCGGGCTGACGAAAGAAGAGTGGGATTGGTGCGTGAACTTCGTTCGCTACGGCGGCCCTTCACTCCAAGCGTATCCGCAGTACCAAAAAATATATCTCGATGACGAGAATGTATTTCGTATTCGCAATTCGTTCATGTCGCGACAGCATCGCATGTCGATCGGCACCATCCCGAACAATTACCAGGTCAACCTGGTCATGGGAAATCGCAAGCGCATCGGTTCGATCGAAGAAACTTTCATCTCTAAATTGAAACGGGGTGATGTCTTTCATTTTTCGGGCCGTAAACTCGAGTTCGTGATGATGAAAGATATGACCGCGATCGTGAAGGCTACCACCCGCAACTCGCGCGTAACGCCGAGCTGGGCGGGTACGCAGTTTCCACTCAGCGAAAGCCTAAGCGGATTTTTCCAGGCCCAACTGGCGAAGCCACCCACTCAAGAATTGCAGGGTCTGTTCGAGTCCCAACGCGAGATTAGTCAAATTCCGCGCGCCGACGAACTCCTTTGCGAAGTGTGGGACGCGCGCGAGGGCCGGCATCTGTTTCTGTACCCGTTCGGGGGCCGCTCGGTGCACGAAGGTTTGGCTGCGGTATGGACCCACCGTTTCGCGCAAAAAGAAAAAGGTTCCTTTTTATTTTCGGTGAACGATTACGGCGTGATGATTCAAGGCCCGAAGGAATATCCGTTCCAAGAACTCATGGACGAAAGTTTTTTCACTCCCGCCGGTCTCGAGCCGCACATCGAAGCGGCGCTTAATTTAACGGAAATGAGCCTCAGGCAATTCCGCAATATCGCGCAGACGGCCGGCCTCATTTTTACCGGCTACCCCAGCGCGAAGAAGAGCGGCAAGCAGATGCAGATTTCGACGTCGTTGCTGTTTGAGGTTTTTCGCAAGCATGATCCGGGGAGCCTGCTCTTCAAGCAAGCGCACGATCAGGTCCTAGAGCAGCAATTAGACATCGGGCGCTTGCATCGGAAATTAGTTGAGCTACAAGATAGGAAACGCATCTGGAAACACACGGTCCGACCCTCGCCGCTCGCGGTTCCGGTCTGGGCCGAGATGAACGCCGCCCGCCTGTCGACCGAATCCTTTCACGACCGGATGGAGCGGATGAAAAAAGAATGGACGCAAAATTAAAATTGCCTGGGCCGGACAAAATTTTGAACTCATCGCCGACCGCGCTTTATTTTGGCTCGAGAAATCGACGCTAATCTTTTCCGACGTCCATCTGGGTAAAGCGCACGACTTTCAAGCCGCCGGAATTCCCATACCCGCGACCGTTCACAACGAAGACCTCGATCGCATCGCCGAGCTTTTACGCGCGCACCGTCCTTCACGCATCATGATCCTGGGCGATTTCGTGCACTCACACCGCACCGAGCTCGACGATTTGATTTCGGCGTTTAAGGTAATGATTCAAAAACAAAAAGCCGAGTGGATTTTAGTGCTGGGTAATCACGACTGGGCCGCGCGCGAAAAGCTTCGGGACTGGGATTTCGATATGATCGCCAAGGAGCTCGTCGAAGACGGCATCACTTTTTCGCACGACCCCGCGCCCGGGACGGCCTTCGCCATTAGCGGCCACGTGCACCCGGTGGTCCGCATCGGCAGCGGCCGCGATCGCATGCGCCTGCCCTGCTTCGTTATCAACGATACGCGAATTCTGTTACCGTCGTTCGGATCGTTCACCGGTGGCTTCGAAATCAAGCCCAAAGCCAAAGACCGCATCTTCGTCGCCGCCCACAATCAAATTGTGAGTCTCTGAACGGCACCGCTGGCCGGCGGAAACCGCTTCGTTCGCGGGTGACGCGGCTTTTCTTTTCTGGAATTTAAACGGCGCGGCTATTTGCGTCCTGAAACTCCCCGCCGACTCAATAGTATTTATATAGCAAAACTTTTCGGGCCGATCTGACCTTGACTCCCCTGACATCCCGTCCTAATCCCAAGCCATGAAAATCAAATACACCATTCTTGCTTCAGCTTTATTCATGTCGATCCTTAGCGCGATGCTCGGCCAAACCCAGGCGTTCGCCCAAACCCCCGATGATCCCAACACCCTAGGTTGGAAACGCTCGGCTAAACTCGGAACCAATCTGTCCTTATCGAGCAGCCAAGATGTCGTGGGCCAAACCGACGGCAGCAGCGAAACTTACGGCCTCAATCTTAAAAGCGAATTTAAACGCTTAAGCGAAAAAGACGAATGGCGCACCGAAGGCTCGCTCGTCGGCGCGACCACCAAAACCCCCAGCATCTCCCGCTTCATCAAATCGAACGATGAATTAAAATTGAACACGACTTACTTATTGTTCCTAAACGACGCGAAAACTTGGGGCCCCTACGCACGCGCCGAGGCATCGGCCCCGATGTTTCGCGGAGAAGACACGCAAGCGACCGCCAAGCCCTACCGCGTGACCCGCAACAACGGCACCAGCACCCTGACCGGGCCGCAATCCACCTATCGCCTGACCGATGGTTTCAAACCACTCAACACCAAAGAATCATTGGGCGTGTTTTGGAAAGCCGTGAATGAAGAGCGGATTAAAGTCGAAGCACGCCTCGGTGCCGCGGCTTTGCAAATCGATGCGAGCGGCCAATTCGCCGCGAAGGGTGCCAACCCCGCCGGTGAAATTAAGGTCAGCGAACTCTCCGACGTAAACCAATTCGGTGTCGAGGCCGCGCTTTCGGTGAAGGGAAAAGTTGACGACAAATCCAGCTACGAGCTCGGAATCGAGTCCCTCACGCCGTTCGTGAACAACAAAGCCGATAACGATAAACGTGACGCCTTTGCGCTGACCAACGTCGACGGTTTCGTAAAGCTAACTTCGAACATCACGAGCTGGGCTTCGTTCGGCTATGACTACAAAGTTAAGTTGCAACCCCAGTTGACCGAGCGCGCGCAACAGACTCACATGATCGTCCTCAGCGCCAACTACAATCTTCTTTAAACTGCGAAGCCTCAGGCTTTAGGAGCGAACATGTCGATCATTCAAGAATTCAAAACCTTCGCGATGAAGGGTAACGTCGTTGATCTTGCCGTGGGCGTGATCATCGGCGCGGCCTTCGGCAAAATCGTATCCTCGCTGGTCGACAACGTACTCATGCCGCCGCTCGGGTTGTTGCTCGGCGGGATGGATTTTTCCCGCCTTAGAATAATTCTTAAAGCCGGTGAAGAAGGCCATCCCGAAGTAGCCATGGGTTACGGCCTTTTCATCCAAAACTGCGTGAATTTTTTGATCGTGGCCTGGGCCGTTTTCTTGTTGATCAAGTTCATGAACCGCTTTCAGCACAAAACACCCGCGCCCGCGTCAGGCCCACCGCCGCCCCCCGAAGACGTCCTCCTGCTGCGCGAAATTCGTGACGCTCTTAAATCCGCTAAAAATAGCTAGGAATTAATTGACGGCTCCCCACCGGGGAAACAACAATCTCCGTCAATCAGGAGATATATTCATGAAAAAAATTGTGGTGAAAAACCCGGTCGTCGAACTCGACGGCGACGAAATGACCCGGATCATCTGGGACTTCATTAAAAAGAAGCTCATTCTTCCCTACCTCGAAATTGATTTGAAGTACTACGATCTCGGCGTCGAATACCGCGACAAGACCGACGATAAAGTGACGATCGAAGCCGCCGAAGCGATTAAAAAATACGGCGTCGGCGTGAAGTGCGCGACCATCACCCCCGATGAAGAGCGCGTCACCGAATTCAAACTCAAGTCCATGTGGAAGTCGCCCAACGGCACGATCCGTAACATCTTGGACGGTACCGTGTTCCGCGAACCGATCATCTGCAAAAACATCCCGCGCTTGGTCACCACTTGGACGCAGCCCATCTGCATCGGCCGTCACGCGTTCGGCGATCAGTACCGCGCCACCGATTTCGTCACGAAGGGCAAAGGCAAACTTACGGTCACCTTCGCGCCCGAAGGCGGCGGGCCCGAGCAAAGCTTCGAAGTCTACAACTTCAAAGGCGATGGCGTCGCGATGGCCATGTACAACACCGACGAATCGATTCGCGGCTTCGCGCACTCGTGCTTCAACATGGCGTTGAGCAAAAAATGGCCGCTCTATCTTTCGACCAAAAACACGATTCTTAAAAAATACGACGGCCGCTTTAAAGATATCTTTCAAGAAATTTACGACAAAGACTACAAGGGCAAATTCCAAGAAGCCAAAATTGTTTACGAACACCGTTTGATCGACGACATGGTAGCCTCAGCCCTTAAGTGGAACGGCGCTTTCGTGTGGGCTTGCAAGAACTACGACGGCGACGTGCAATCCGACACCGTCGCGCAAGGTTTCGGTTCGCTCGGCATGATGACTTCGGTTTTGATCACGCCCGACGGCAAGACGATGGAGTCCGAGGCCGCGCACGGCACGGTCACCCGCCACTACCGCCAACACCAGGCCGGCAAAAAAACTTCGACCAACCCGATCGCCTCGATCTTCGCGTGGACGCGCGGGCTCGCCTTCCGCGGTAAGCTCGACGACAACCAAGATTTGATTCGCTTCGCGACCGCGCTTGAAGAAGTGTGCGTCGAAACGGTCGAGAGCGGCAAGATGACCAAAGATCTCGCCATGCTCGCGTTCGGCAACGACGTGAAAGAGAGCCAGTACCTCAACACCGAGGACTTCCTCGATCTGCTCGACCGCAACCTCAAAGAGAAGTGGAAAAACTAAGTTCACTACCGGAAAAGGCTAACGGGTGTCCAAACTTGAGACACCCAGCCCCCCGTATAATCGTCTCAAAACGGAACGAACTTTTCATTGTTCGTTCCTATGCTTAACGACTTAAAAACCAACCGAAACATATTTATCGTAGCGGCGGCGCTGATCCTCTCGGTCTTCTCCGTCGAAAACACCGAAGCGGCCGGCTGCGGCGCGGGCTGCCAACGATCCATGGGATCGTGCACGGTCAACTCGTCGCTCTGGGCCAGCCTCTCCGCCGCCCGTGAAAGCGGGGTCCGCGCCACGAGTTGCTGCCGCAGCAAAGAGTACAATACTCGAATGCGCTCCTGCGGTTACTTTCCCAGCCCATCGTCAGCGCATATGTCCGGCAACGCGGTCGACTTAATCGTCAGCCCCGCCCGCTGCAACAGCCGCAACCTCGCGCAGTACGGCTTCAGCAACGTTTGCCCGCACTATCATTACGGTCACTGCCACGTGCAACAATGCGGAACGCCCCGTACCGCGCGCGCCGCCCGTGAACGCGTGCCTTCCCGTGCCGCGCGAATTCGTCGCGACAACTATCGCCGTCCGATGACGATGAGGCCTAAACCACAATCGTATCGCCGTGCCTACCGCCCCGACCGCGAGCCTATGGAACAAGAATATTACTTTGACGCCCAACCGACGTGGTGGGAAATCATCGAAGCAGGAGTTGAACAATGATGAACTTAAAACGTATTTCCACCCTTTGCGCGTTCGCCCTGCTAGGCTTGCCTTTCACGGCTTCGGCTAAAGTCACCTGCGAAACTTTGCAGGCGATGATCGACGTGCCCGATGACCAGTGCGAAGCCATTTCGAACTCGGCCCAACGTTGCTTCACGGCGCTGAACTTCGAATACGCCCAGGTCCGCAAAACCAAAGACAAAGAGTTGCGTTCGCGCACGGCCGGCGAACTCGTCAGCGATTACACCCGCGAGATCAACAACTGGCGCCGCCACTACGTCTACATCAGCCGTTTAGGCGAAGGCCGTGCGTGCATCGACCAAACCGCCGAAGTGGAAGCCTGGATCGAAGAATTAGAAAAAGATTTGAAAACATTGGCGGCTCGCCGCTATTAGAATTCGCTTGCTGGCGCCCTAAGGCATCTGCGCGGCTTGTTTTTCCTTAACGACTTTAAGTTCGCTCACCGCTTGGAGGGCGAACAGTTCATCGCCGCGGAGTTTGGCCAGTTCGATGGCGCGGTTCAGATGATTTTGCGCGGACGTCAGTTTGTTCCAGCGCGAATACAATCTACCGTATTGAAAATGGAAAAAGGCCTCGAACTGCGGCGCGCCCCCGATGGATTGCGCCAAGAGTTCTTCGGCCCCTTCGAAATCCCCGCCCGAGACGAGGCTTTCAAATTCTTCGATTATTCCCGTAATAGAGAGCGCAGCATCCACGCGGTTTTCTCATGGTATTGAATGCGCTGAGTGAGCAGATCGGCACTGGCTTCGTCGCCGCCTTTTTCGGCCGCGGGGAACACCGAGCGTGCGGTGCGCGCGACGGTCTCATGACCTTCTAATAATTCGGCAACCATTTTCAATGCGGGCGGCGCTTCTTCGACGTCCGTCAGGCTCGAAAGTTTTTTGAACTGATGGTAAGTGCCGGGCGCGATCTCGTCCAGGGCACGGATACGTTCGGCGATTTCGTCGGTCGAAGTCCAGATTTCATTGTACTGAGTTTCGAACATCGTGTGCAGCGTGCTGAACATGGGGCCAGAGACATTCCAATGGAAGTAATGCGTGCGGAGGTAAAGCGTGAAGGTGTCGGCCAAAAGTTTGGACAAGCCTTGCGCGATTTCTACGCGGGCGGGTTCTGGGATTCCGATATTGATTTTAGGTGGCGTCATATAAATCCTTTCGCAGATTCAGGGCCCAAACTAACGGAGCCCACCTGATAAAGCCAATCGAATAGGAAGATGTCTGAATAACTACCCTCTATCGGGAACTTATTTCTTCTTCGGTACTTTGCTCTCGTCGACCGTAATTTCCACTTCGACGCGGCGATTTTGGCTGCGACCTTCCGCGGTTTTGTTATCGCCGATGGGATTTTCGCGGCCCATGCCGACAATGTTCACGGTCGGTGCCGGAACGCCACCTTTTACGATCTCATCACGCACGGCGGAGGCGCGTTTTTCGGAGAGGATCTGGTTGCCCTGCACGGTGCCCGTGCTGTCG
The DNA here is from genome assembly GCA_947444305.1 of Pseudobdellovibrionaceae bacterium. Classification (GTDB taxonomy): domain Bacteria; phylum Bdellovibrionota; class Bdellovibrionia; order Bdellovibrionales; family UBA1609; genus JALHOQ01. The sequence goes on from CANEZP010000005.1 coordinate 159,015, forward strand.
GTATACCCACGGATCGTCAGGACGTTCTCCGGATATTTTTTTAGGATAGCCGACATTTCGGCCAGGTTGGTGACCGCGGCGGGCTTCAGCTCATACTTGCCCGTGTCGAATAAAATATCGCTCTTCAATTTAGATACGATTCCGTTTTCGGTGCGGCGGGTTTCGGCGACTTTTTCAAGTTCCTTCGCCTGTTTGTCCATGCGGAACCCGACGCCCGAACCCGTCGCGGCACCGATCGCCGCACCGATCGCGGCACCTTGACCACGATTACCCGTCTGGTGACCGATGATCGCACCGGCGGCGGCACCCGCGGCCGCGCCGATTCCGGCGCCGTAAGCGGTGTTTTTACCGGCGGTCTCGCAACCGGCGGCGATGAAAGATAAAGCAAGAAGACTGATGATTTGAATACGCATGATGATTCTCCCGGCATATAGCCTGGGAGCTATCATCCCGAAGCGCTCGGGCAAATTCAAGCTTCGATGCGCGCCGGGATCACGGCTACACCAGCTTACTTCGTCCAGCTGGGTTCAAGCGCGGCCCGCTGGGTGCGGCATACCGGGCGGCGTGCCGTACGTACTTCGAGCCCACGGTCTAATTGCACGCGTGACCGGTCTTCGGGCCCGACGAATCGAATGCCTTCGGGAAAAAGATAAATGACTTGATCATCATCCAAGTTGCTCAAGTTCAACGTCGCCATCACGCGCGGTTCTGCCACGATCGCGTAGCGCCCACCGGCGTTGACCAACGCCGCACCGTCTTGAATAAAACGACGGGCCGAAGCGAAAAGCTCATTAGCCGGTAAGGACTCGATGCAATCGGCGCGGTTCATCGCCACCTCGCTTCGTCCCTCGCCCGGGGCGGCCGGCCCACTTGCGCTCTCACGGCGTTCGGACGGAGCTCGCCGCTCAACCGGTGCACGTTGCGCGACCTGATCCGGCGCCGGGGCTTCGATCTTTTTGCGCGACAAAGGTTTCAGCGCGGCAAGCACGGCCTCGCGGGTTTTCTCGGTACCCGTGCCTAGACGGAGCACGCTTACCCCGGCGGCCATCGCGGCCGCGTTCGAAGAACCAAACGGCGAAGAGCCGTTATCCAAATTCACCAACGACTTAAGCAAAATATCCGGCTTCTTCAAAGCTTTCGAAGAACTGGTTTGAAGATCATCGCTCGCGCCGATAACGATCACGTTTGCGTTATCCGCGGGCGGCAGTAAAGTTTCGTCGACGGTGGGATTATCTAAAACCACGCCGTTACCGAAGATCGTAATCCGCAACTCATCCTGGCTCGCCGAAAAGTTTTTCGATTTCACCTTGGCTTTGATGTAGTAAGTCCCGGCGTCCAACTTCGTTTCGATCACTTCGCGCGGCAAAAGCGAAACGGCGTTGTTCGTGGGATCTTTCGCCAATCTCTGAACTTTTTCGCTTTGCGCTTTCACTTCGCCGCTCGCGTTGACGAGGTAGAGGTCGAGATCTTTATCGGTCCCGGTCTCGGTATCGTCTTTGAAGTCGTTCCACGCCATCAGAACTTTCAAAGTGCATTGCTCGGGCGCGGTCGTTTTGCATTCGATCTTCGCGCGTGACTCCAATTTACCTTTGGCATCTTTGAACTGCACCCACTCGTCTTGGCCTTCAACTTTTCCGTCGACCGGCGCTTTGCGGGTCGAGCGCCCGAAATTTCCCGCGGCGTTGATCCAGACGATTCCTGCTTCGGTCGCTTTCGTCACGGCCGCGTTGATGAAGCCTTTGCCGTCGCCGCTTCCGCCGAACTCCCACACTTGCGAGTACAAAACGATATCGAATTTATCGTTGATTACGGTTTCGATCGCGTCGTTGAGTTTGGTGTAGCCGACGGCGTTGAATAAATGCAGTTCGTAGTTCGCGGCCGCGCCGCTCTCTTTAATTACGCCGGCTAAGATTTGTGCCATGACCACGCCGTGAAAGTTATCGGTCTTGTCCTCGTCGGCCGCGCTCTCTTTGCCGCTGTGATAAACGGTGTCCGCGGGTAAGGCTTTACCGATGGCGCTTTGGTACCCCGTCCAACCGTTATCTAAGATGGCCACCTTGATCCGGCGCCGGAATTTTTTGTTTTCGAATTCGGATACTTTGAGATCGCGGGCAATGACCGCGTTGTTCTTTATCGTGGGAACGACAAAATCGGCCGCAAAGACCGAAGCGCTAAAGTTGAGGAGGAAAGCCTGAACAAAAAAAATGCGCCATGTTTTATACATGACGCAGTTTTATACCAGACGGCAACCTTTCGGAAGACCGCCTGAATTAACAATAGGTATGCCTAAATACTAAACGATTAGTAATCCCAACCGCAGTAGTCGTAGTTATAATCTTGATCTTGGTAGCTGTAGTACGAAGAGTATCTGTACGTGTTGTTGTAGTAGCTGTAGCTGGGATAGTAGCTGTCGTAACCACCGCCGTAGCCGCCGCCGTAACCGTAGTTGTTACCGTAGTAGCCGCCGTTGTAACCACCGCCGTAGCCGTAGCCACGTCCGTAACCGTATCCACCGCGGCCGTAACCGCCGTAGCCGGCGCCGTAAAGACCGAACGACCATGAATCGGTCGACGTGCCCTTATCGAGTTCGTTGTTTTGGTTGAACGCGAGACCGCGAACTTGCGAGTTCAAAGCCATTTTTTCGAAAGCCTTGGTCGACAATTTTTGACCGGCGGCCAATTTGTTTTTCGAGTGAATGACGGCGATATCTTTAGGGTTTTTGAGCGAGCGGCGGATCACCACGGTCTGCGGAAGATCTTGAGCTTTTTCGATTTGGAGAGCGGAGGGTTTTTGACCAACGTGGACGGGTCTAGCGACAGCGGCGCTGGCGCCTAAGAGAACTACGGCGAGCAATAGGTTTTTCATAAAGGTCCTTCCTTAAAAAAGGGATGGGTTAAAATCTTGATGCGGAATAGCACTGCGTCGTAAACGGAGCAAATGGTTCCGGTTTACTGAGGTACCGCTTTGAAATTAAACAAGGCGAAAGGTAAATTTGGGACGTGAATCGGCTAATTAATTCCCTGGGGGAGAGCCGTCTTCGAGCTGATTTGAATAGACGAAGTGAACGGCAGGTAGACGCCGACCAAACGATATTTGTTTTTCAGCAATAAGCTCTGCCCGCTGACCGGGTGCTTGTTGCAGTGATCGCTGCAGTAAAGATTAGGATTTACGCGGATTTCGACGTGGCCGTAGCGGTGGCTCGCGCCGCCGACGTAAACCATGACCGCGCCCAGCGGAGCGTTGAACTCGTTGTATTTCCAAATCAAATTCACGAAGCCCGCTTTTTCCATCATGCCTTTTTTATGCAGATTGTAGGCGTCTTCGACTAAATATTTACCGTCGATCCCGCTACGGACGCAGGCGTCTTTGATCGCGGCGGCACACTTGCCTTTGCTGAGCGCGAAATTTTTGTCCTGGAAGATTCGGCATGAATTCCCGGCCTTAGCCCGGCGCACGCGCATGCGGCGGCGCTTGAAGTTGGCGAGCGGCCGGCACTTCGAAGCTTCGACCAGTATCTCTTCACGTAACTTGTTGCAGATGAAATCTTGGCAAACTTCGACGTCGGCGGCTTCTTCCTCGATCACTTGGTCCACGGGCCAATCCAACACCTCGGCGAAGGCAATGGAAGACAGGGAACCCAAGGTGAGAAGCCCGGACAGGGCGAAGGTATATAGACGCATTGCTTACAGCTTATCCAAGAAACATGCCCAGGCCTACTTTTTAGTCTCCCAATGAGACGAAACCAGCCGAATCTCCGAGGAAAATTCGTCCCGGACCCGGGAGCGGGCCTGGACAAGACTAAAAAAATTTCAAGGTCCCTCCCCTTCCGCCGGTGAGCATGACACATCTCAAACACTATAAATTTAAGGAGGGAACATGCGCGCGTTCCTCGCAATCTTAGCCCTATCGTTTTTCTATGCACCACCGTCTTCGGCCGACGAAGTTTACTCGATCCTGCAAGGCTCGACTTCGGACACGGTCACCCATTTTACGGTGGTCGCACCCGACAACGTGGAGTTGAAGTTTGAAGCCGTGGTCCGGGCTACGGACAAAGATTCCGTTAAGGATCCGACGCAAGTGATCCAACCCGCGCGTGTCGAGCGATTACTTCATTCCGGCAGCCTTTGGGCCGTGTACCGTCTGAAGTTCGAAAATCTTCAGGCGAGCGAGCGATACGTACTGCGGACTTACCAAGACGGTGAACATCTCGTCGACGAACGTAACTTCAAAACGCTAATTATGAATACCGGTGCCGGCCGTATCGCCCTGCTCAGTTGCATGCTTCGCCAGTTTCATAATCCGTTCATGTGGAACAACTTAGCTAAGCCCGAAAATCGTCCCGACCTGATGCTATTCCTCGGCGATTCGGTTTATCTCGATCGCACACGGTTGCTCTTCGGACGGCTTCCCACGACCGAGCTCGAGGTGTGGGAACAATTCGTCAAACAGCGCAACAAGCTGAACGTTTTCTTCTGGAAAAATTTGGTTCCCATCGTCAGCGTTTGGGACGACCACGACTCGGGCGGCGATAACGTCAGTGCGAAATACGAACTCATGCCGAAGATTCGCCCGATCTACGATACCTTTTTCGCGAATGAGGAAATTGCCGGCACCGTCGCGCACGGCCCGGGCCTCGCCAAACAGTTCGAAGCGTTCGGCAAGAATTTCGTCATGCTCGACGGGCGCAGCTTCCGCGACCTCGACGCCCAGTCGCCGCTGTTCGGTAAACTGCAGGAAGACTGGATGCTCGGGCAAATTAAACCCGGCGCGAACATCATCCTCAGCGGTTCGCAGTTCTACGGCAAAGGTTTGAAGAAAGATTCGTTCGAATTCAATTGGCCCGAACAAGCCGCCGTCTTCACGACCCGCCTCGCCGCCGAAGGTGAAAAGCGCGACGCGAGTTTCGTGTTCGCCAGCGGTGACATTCATTTTTCGCAAATTCAAAACCTCGAGCCTGAACTGTTCGGCTACCCGACCGTTGAAATGACTTCGAGCTCGGTCCACTCGACGATCATTCCCGGCTACCATCGTGTGCTCCAACTATTCCGGCCCAATCCCCGCCACATCGCGGGCGTGAGCACGCACAATGTTTTGTTGATGGAGCTCGACAGCGCCATCCGCTCGTTCGAATTCAAAGTCCGTTCGCTCACGTGGCGCGGGAAACAACCGTTTGCGGAAGACATCACCGTCGGCGGTCCGTGCTTAAACTATTTAACAACGAAGAAGGTGCCTTAATGCGAAGTTTCGTCGGCTTTTTGTTTTTTGTTTGCTTGGGTTTCAATTCTTTCGGCGCCCTCGCGCTGCCAAAAATCACCGTCGAAAAAATCAACGGCTTCGAAGTGCACTTCGTCGACATCGGCGCGGGCAACTCGGTCGGCGTCTCATTCCAAGTTCCGTTCGGCACGCTTCACGACTACGGCCGTTTCCTCGGGCGCGCGCATTTGCTTGAGCATTTGATGCACGTCGGGACCTTAAAATATCCAGGGTACCACGCGTTTGATGAATTGCTCGAGCCCGCCGGTATCGTGAGCAATGCGGGCACCTGGTCTAACCGCACGATGTATTACGCGAGCGCGAATGATTCGCAGACCGAACTTATCATCAAAGTTTTCTTGTCCATGCTCGGCGGTCTTGAACTTAATCCCGAGACGGTCGAAAAAGAGCGCGCGGTCGTAATCAACGAGATCGTTGAAGAAGGCATGCCCACGCAATCAACCGCGTTTGACGAAATGCCCTACGTTCAGCTCTTGCCCCCGGAGCACCCGTGGGCCCGCGCCAAATTGGGTGACCGCGAGATGCTAAAAGGTCTAAGCGTCCAAGATTTAGGCGATCTCTATAATCAGGTTTACCGGCCGGGCGTTGTGAAACTCGCTATTCACGGCAACTTTTCGCAACCCGGCTTTCTAGAGAAAGTCCGTGGCTGGATAGCCGAGAACGTGAAGGCCGCTCCGCAACAGAACGGCAAGACGGTTAAGCTAACAAAACAGGAAAAACTCGCTCCTGAGAACAATCTCGCCACTCGCGAAATTCCATCGCTCTTTTCGGAAAAGAGCATGGCACCGGAGAGCGAAAAACGCCTTTACATTCACAGTGAAGATTTCCATATCGGTCAAATCACGCTCGAGGCGGATTCAACTCAGTTCCCCGCCAACGTGCATGCGATGTCGATGCTGAGCAATTATCTCGGCGTCGAGCTTCCGGGTAGCTTTATTCACAAGCTAAAGTATGAACTCGGCTGGATCACCGAGGCCTCGATCTATTCCGTCAACGTCCGTGGGCGCGAACTTCTTAGCTTCAGTTACACGATGAGCGAGTCCGGCCGTGGCCGAGGCACGGAGATCAACGAAATTTTCTTCCGCGGCCTAAAGGATGCGCAAGAAACTTTCGTCAGTAACGACTTTTTAGAGCGAGCGAAACGCTCGCGTTCACACGCGATCGAAATCGCCTCGCGTTCGGTTCCCGCGTTCATGAACTTTTACGGCACGGTGCTAACGCAGGAGAAATCCTTTGCTGTGCAGATGGAAGATTTGTCGAAATTAACCGCGCAAGAGATTCGCAGCGTGGCCGCCCAGTTTAGCCCCGATCAAGCGCTTTACACCTTTGCCGGTCCCGAAGTTTCCGAAATGGATTTCGATGCGCTTTACAAACGTAAGTTCAAACTTGAGGACAATCGTGCCGATCTGAAGCGCTACATGACTATCATGCGCCAACCCGCCACGATTCATTTTACCCCCACGATCCGGCCCGTTGCCCTCGGCCAAGTGGACTCAAAACTAGAATCGGTGTTCGTACACACTAAACCGTTTGCGGACTTTGGCGAACGAATGGCGCTCGACCTGCGTTCAAACCTTCCCGATACTTCCGCTTCGCTCGATTTGTATTTTAAGCCGGAGGGGCCCGCCGACCTTGTCGCGCTCGATTTGGTGTTGGGCGCTTTTATGGAGCGCTACGACTCAGAGCTAACTTATATGCATTCGGAGTACCTCGTCTCCCTGGCGGAAAGCCGCCTGGCCCAAAATTTGGTACTATCGGCTCACGGTAACGATGGTTACGCGCCCCGCGCTTTAGCTTGGAAGATTGACCGTCTCGCCGAATTTGTACCGACCGCCGGCGAGATCAAGCGTTCACGCGAACGTTACTCGGAAGAAAAGGTCGCGGCTTACGTAGATGCGTTTAGCGCGCAAGTGACGATGGGTTCATCTAAATTGCTCGTAGACCCGTTCAATGTCTCCGGCCTGGATGCCCGAAAGATCGCTCTTTCGCTTTCGGAAAACGAAGTGTTACAGAACTGGGCACGGCTCCGCAAGAAAGCCACCCGTCATTTAACCGCGGCGGGTCCGTTGAACCTGGCCGACGTGGGCCGCGTTCGAATCGCAAGCAATAATTTGATTTCCACGGCTTTAACACCTGGGGATTCGGCGCAACTCAAATCGCGCTTTGCTTGGAACGGCGAAGAGACCGAAGCGGTTCATAGACCTTTCGAGAAATCAAAAGGTGCCGATGCGCACGCCATTGTTCGTTACTACAAAGGCCCGGCCGTTTCGGAGATTAAAGACGCAGTGGCCTTCCGCGCGCTCGGTTCCCTCATCGCGCAACGGATTTACATTCACAACCGCGGTGAACAGGAGCTGGGTTACATTCACAATGGCTCAACCAGTGTTCCTGACAAGCAACACGTTTACTTCGCCATGTACGGTGGGACCTCGGGCGCCGAAAACGCCGCAAAGATTTTGACCGGCTGGCAACATATCTTCCAGGAACTTGCCGACGGCACGACGACCGACAAGGAAATCCAAAACGCAATTTCCAGCGAAGCCAACGGACTCGCCCGTAAGAAAACCACGGCGAAAGAGTTGATGTCAGCTTACCTTACCGGCCTGGATCTTCACCGCGACGCCCGCGCTTCGCGAGCTGAGCTGGCCGCGGTGAAAACTCTCACCCCCGCGGACGTGCGCGAAAGCGCGCGTAAATACCTTCTGGGCGCTGATACGCCGTACACTCAATTGACAATGTCGGGTTGCGAAGCGGATCTAAGATAGTGATGAAAGACGCGCTCTTGAAATCGGAATGGAACAAATGGTTGGCGGATCCCGGCAGCATCCGCCTCGTCGCGGTCGAGGCCGGTGACCTGCTTCGGCAATTGATCGTGCAGCAAGGTTTGCGCGGCTTAGCGCAGGGCGGGTACGCCGAAGCCGTGGTCGGATCACTTCTGATCGCGTCGCTGCACAAATCGAACGAAAGCATCAACATGAACGCGCAAGGTTCGGGGCTCTTTAAACAAGCCATCGTCGATGCTTCACCCGAGGGCCGCGTGCGTGGTTTCTTCGTTGAGCAGCTCGATGCCGAATTGCAAACCTACGGCATCGACGGCGACAACGGACCTTGGGGTTCGGGCGTCTTGTCGATTCTGTACACCAAAAACTTTGAAGGTAAGCAGCCCTACAAGGGCATGGTCGCCATCGCCACCGGTTACATGGACGAAGCGATTAACGATTATTACCGCGACAGCGAACAGTTGGTTTCGAAGGTCGGCTTGTACATTGAATTCGACGGCGAACGCTTGATGCACGCGCGCGGCGCCTTAATCCAGGTTCTGGGCGGCGCCACCCCGGCCGAAGTCAAAGCGATCAATGAACTTAATATTGATCAAATGCGTGACCTCGCCTCGCTCGCGCACAAACCGGATGCGTTCTTGGCGCAAGGTAAAAAGTTATTAGGCGAACGCACGTTTCAGTTATTGGAACAACGGCCGCTGGAAAAGTTTTGCACGTGCAGCTTGGAGCGGATCGAACGCGCGCTGGTTTTGACCGGCGAACAAGACGCGATGGACGCGCTTGGCGAAGACCCGGCCGTGAAAGTCACTTGTGACTTTTGCCGGACCGAGTACCACGTCCCACGCGAGCGGATTAAGGCTCTGTTTGCGCGAGATCCTTCGCAGTTGCAGTAGAATGCCCGTAGAGCGTCGGGATAATTTTCACCGCGACGCTGGCGATCACGGGACCTAAAAATAAACCAGGCATACCAAACACGATCAACGCGCCGAGGATGGCCAGTAGGCTGACCACGGGATGCAAATCTTCTTCGGCGTTGCTAACCAAGAACGGGCGCAAAAGATTATCGGCCGTGCCTGCGATGACCGAAACCACGCCCAAGCCGATCGCCTGACCGTAATCTCCGAGCAAGATCTTATAACCCGCCAACGCGAAGGCCACCGGGCCCGCACCGATGACCGGTACGAACGCGCAGAAAAAAGTGATCACGAAAATAACCGTCGGATCACCGGCATCGCACGCGACCGCGCCGATGGTCACGATCACGGCTTGCGCAATCGCGATGAGGACCGAAGAAACCATGGTCGTGTAACAAGCGTTCTGAAAAAGTCTTATGAGGCGTTTCGTTTCGGCGGCGGTGAGTAAGCCTTGCCGCAAAAAGATTTTGTAAATGACCGAGGCTTCGGCCAAGAAAAAATAAAGAGCGGCGCAAAAGATAAAAACCGAAAGCAAAATCAAGGGCACCGACGAAACGATCCCGCTGAGGAAACCCATCGCCCAGTTGCCCACGCGATTAACGCTGTCTTCGGTCGCGCCCATGACGTCGAAACCTTCTTCGAAGCCCAGGCTGCTGGTCACTTTTGTCGTCAATTGACCGACGAGACCTTTGAGCTGCATGACCTTGGCGTAAACTTCGGTTTGTTGAATACCGGTTTTGGAAGTCTCGACGATGGCGCCGTACATTTTGTAAGCGACGAGCGTAACCGGCGTGGCCACGACGATGAACATCGCGATCAAAATGAGCGCGACCGAAAGTCGCCAACGCAGATGGCGTGGTTGCAACCATCGGCCCAGCGTGGGTTCCATCGCGAAAGCGAGGACGCCGGCGAGGAGAATCTCGCTGGCGAAGGGTAAAAATAAAATCACGAACGCCGTAAGAAACGACGCGGATAGGATAAATTTGAAGATGCGTTTGCTGTCCCAATTCATTGCTGGCACTCTACAGGCTTCATGGGGGAAATGTATATGCGATTTATGACGCTAGCTTTATTGTTCGTTTTTTGCGCGGGGGCCTCGGTGAACGCCGAAATCAAAACCGAAACGGTGGAATACCGGGACGGCGACACCGTTCTCGAAGGTTACATCGCCTACGACAGTAAACTCGCGGCAAAGCGCCCCGGAATTTTAGTGGTGCCCGATTGGCTCGGGGTTGGCGCGAACGTAAAAAAGACGGCCGAGAAACTCGCGGCCATGGGTTACACCGCGATGGCGGCCGACATTTACGGCAAAGGCATCCGGCCCGACCAGAAATCCGCGTCCGAAGTCGCGGGCAAATACAAAAGTGACCGCCCGCTCATGCGCCGCCGCGCCCAGGCCGGCCTCGATTACTTGGCCAAACACAAAACCGTCGACGCGAAAAAACTGGCGGCCACCGGCTACTGTTTCGGCGGCACGACCGTTCTAGAACTCGCGCGCAGCGGAGCACCCGTCAAAGGTGTCGTCAGTTTTCACGGCGGGCTCGAAACCCCTTCGCCGAAGGACGCCTCGAATATCAAGGGTAAAGTTTTAGCTCTTCACGGCGCCGACGATCCTTACGTCCCCGCCGCCGAGGTTGCGGCTTTCGAGAACGAGATGCGGTCGGCGAAAGTGGATTGGGAATTGGTGAAGTACGCCAACGCCGTTCACTCGTTTACGATTAAAGATGCCGGTACCGATAATTCGAAAGGCGCCGCGTACAACGCGCAAGCCGACAAGCGTTCGTGGGAAGCCATGAAAGACTTCTTGCAAGAAATCCTTTGACCGTTCGGGCTTGGCCAAGACAAAAATGGCCGGGTGGATCTTCATAAACAAGCCATAGTTAAAAAATTCGGTGGGACCAGCGTCGGTTCCGTCGAGCGCATCGAACACGTTGCCGGTCTTATCGCGCGCGAACGTGCGGCCGGCAAACTGCCGCTGGTCGTGGCTTCGGCCATGTCCGGTGAAACCAACCGGCTCGTCGGTTTGGGAAATCAAATCGATCCGATGTACCGCGGTCCCGCTTACGACATGTTAGTGGCCAGCGGTGAACAAGTCGCGATCGCACTGATCGTTATCGCGCTTGAAAAGTTGGGCGTTCCGGCTAAGCCGCTCCTCGCTTACCAATTAGGTATCGAAACCGACAGTGTGTATTCCAAAGCGCGCATCAAAAATGTAAATACCGCCGAGCTTGAAGCTTTGCTCAATCAAAATATCGTACCCGTCATCGCTGGTTTTCAGGGCATGGACGAAGACCGCAACATCACGACGCTCGGGCGCGGCGGTTCGGACACCACGGCGGTCGCCATCGCGGCGGCGCTGAGGCTCGGCGCGTGCGAGATCTACACCGACGTCCCGGCCGTTTTCAGCGCGGATCCGCGGCTCGTTCCCAAGGCGCGAGAAATCGCCAAGCTGTCGTTTGAAGAAATGATGGAGATGGCATCTCTCGGCAGCAAAGTATTGCACGTTCGTTCGGTCGAAATCGGCGCGAAACACAATGTTCGCATTCACGTGCGCCATACTTTTCAAGAACGTGAAGGAACCTGGATCGTGCCCGAAGGAGAAATTATGGAAAATCCCGTAGTGAGCGCCGTAACCCACGACAGCGCCACGGTCGTTATTAAATTGCAGCCGATTCCGCCGCAAACGGAGTTCATGGCCAAACTATTTTCGACTCTGGCGGCCAAGGGTGTTTCGATCGACATTATTTCGCAAAGCGAAAGCGCCGACGGGCATCGCCTCGCCTTCTCGGTAACCAGCGAAGATGAACCCCTGGCCCGCCAAGTGATGAAGACCTTTTTGCCGCCTTCGGTAAAGATGGACGTATTGGACGGCGTCGCGAAAATCTCGACGGTCGGCGTAGGTATGCGCAATCATCCCGGCGTTGCCGCGCGTTTTTTCTCGATCTTGGCTAAACACGAGGTTCCGATCCATCTGGTCACGACTTCGGAAATCAAAATTAGCGCGATTATTGACCGCGAACGGCTCGAGACCGCCGCGCGCGCGTTGCATACCGAATTCTCTTTGGATCAATAGCGCCTAAGCGCGTTTGCGGGCGGAGGCCAAGCGCTTATCGACGTAAGCTCGGGCCACTTTGCTCAGGTGCGAAGCGGTCTTGCCCGCGTCCTTCCAAACTTTTTTGAAAAAGGCGCGAACCTCGGGGCGATCAAATATATTTTGTTTGATCATCAAACTTAGCGAGATTAAGAACAACGCGGCATCAATGATGACGGTTACCCTACGCATCTGGCTTTTGCCCACGAAGCGCCCCGCGAGTAGCAGGGTCGTGGCGATCCCTTGGGTCAGGACGACGAAATTTTTGTCGCCGTTCTTGCCGATTTTCAAAATGGCTTCGCGCAGTTTCGGATCTTCACTCAATTTTTTTAAAAGATTCTTGAATTCAGCTTTGATGCTCATACCGTTTCTCCCGGGGGTTGCACATGCCGCGTGATCGTCTCGGCCAGTGCTTTTGAATCAACGGGCTTGGTCATGTAGTCCGAGCAACCCGCGTTTAGACATCTCTCACGGTCGTCTTTCATGGCGTGCGCGGTCAAGGCGATTATCGGTTTTACGTAACCGCGCTCGCGCAGCTCCGTCGTCGCGCGATAACCATCCTTAATCGGCATTTGCATATCCATAAGGATGGCGTCGTAGTCGTCGCAAGCTAAGGCCTGATCTACGCCCTCTTGTCCGTTGTTTGCGAAGTCTACTTTTATTCCCTCACGATTGAGGAAAAGTTTAACCAAAAGCTGATTGTCTTCGGAATCCTCGACGACCAGAATTCGCCGTCCGGCCAGCGCGCCGGCAACGCGGTTCTTCGCGCGGGGAAGCGTCGGAAGCGGCGGGGCAATCGTAGCCTCAACCTTCACGGTCGCGCGGAACGTTGATCCGGCGCCCGGCTCGCTGCTCACGAGCGTAACGTCCCCGCCCATCGCACGCGCCAGCCGTTTGCTCAACATCAACCCCAAACCGGTCCCCTCGGGCTGCTCGCCGGGCGTGTTTTCGGATCGCACGAACGCTTCAAAAAGTTTCTCGCGATCGGCCAGATCGATGCCGCGCCCGTTGTCTATAACGTCGAAAGTCATAAACGAATCTTCCGAGCCAAACCGATAAGCTAGGGTGACTACTCCCGCCGATGTGTACTTAAGCGCATTATTGACGAGATTAACTAAAATCTGACGAAGTCGCGTGCGATCGGTGCTGATCTCGCCCGGTAATTCACCCGAAGGTTTAAAAATCATTCGATTACCCGTACGGTCCGCTTGCACGGTCAACATCAGGTTCAGTTCGGCCATGAATTCATTCAAAGAAAATCGCGAAGCTTCTATGTCGAGGTGACCGGCTTCAACCTTCGAAAGATCTAAAATGTCATTGATGATCCGGCTCAAATTCTTACCCGTTCGTTCGATGGTTTCGACAAAGCGCATTTGATCCTGCCACGAGAGCTTCGGGTCCTTCAGGATTTCCGTAAGCCCGAGCATCACACCGAGCGGCGTGCGTATTTCGTGGCTCATATTCGCGAGGAACTGGCTTTTTATCTGGTTCGCACTTTCCGCGCGATCGCGCCGAAAAGCACTGTTCTTTAGATCCAAACTCATTTTATTTATGCTCTCGGCCAGCAGGCCGAGTTCATCGCGGGACCTGACGGGCGCCGACACCCCAAAATTTCCGCGCCCGATTTCGGCGGCGGTCCCGGCAAGGTCTTTAAGGGTTTGGTTTAAATTGCGGCTTATGGTGATCGTTAGGAGGACGCCCGTGCTCTCCACCGTAAGCACCGCGAGAATCAGCGCGATCATTAGCCAAGATTCCATCCAGCGACTGCCCGCGCCCAAGATCTCCGAAAATTGAATCTCGAGCACGGTGAGCCGCTCATTCAGAGCATCGAGGGCTCGCAATTCACGATCGATGGCGGCCGCGTTTTTACCTTTGGCTTTGATCGCATTATCTAAACGAGCGCCCGTTACGATCAATTCATCGATGGACTGATCCGCCTGAGCCCATACGACAAGCGCGCGTTTGATCGGATCAACCCAGTAGTAATTCCGGATAAGACGGATCAAGCCCGGAGCGTCGTCGGGGTGATTCCCGCCCTGCACGAAACCACGCACGATTTTAGCGTAGTCACCGTTCGGCTTCGCCATTTCGATCCGGGCTTCGCGGTCGCCCATGTTCACGGAGAGATGCCGCTTGAACTCTTCGTAAAATTTCGGATCTAACGTGAATGCGTAACGGTGTAACGCGTGGACCGCGTTTTTCTGACTTTTGGACCATAAGCCCTCGCCACCCACGAACGAGCGTACCGATGACAGCACGTCCATGGCGAAAAGCAGGGTAAAGAGCTCGGTCGCGATAAGCACGGCCATTACTCCGACAACCGCGTAAAGCTTTTTGCTTACGGAAAGATCTCGCCACGCGCTTAACATCCCTAAAAATTACCTAAGCGAATATTAAAGATCAAGTCCGGCTCGGCCGTTCCGGTAGTTTGACTTCCGGGTCGGCACGGGCCGACAATATCGGCGTCATATATCTTTTATCACCGGGGACCACCATGCACACTCTTTTGAGATTTATTATGTTCTCCATCACGCTATCGATCACGCCGGTTTGGGCGGCAACGCCGAAGAACGCCTGCGCGGGCTTTCTGAATACGGCGGCCGCCGGCTCCGCTTCGCAGAAATTAAAAAAGTTAATCGATTTTAGCTGGAAATATTCGCTAAAAGAATTTCCCGAATTCGCAACTTACGCAGGGTCAAGTGAAGGCAATGACCGATGGACCGACAATTCTGCGGAAGCGGCCGCCCGCCGCGAAAAGGAAACGCTTTGCAAGCTTCAAGCGCTAAAAAAGATTTCGCGCGCAAAACTTAAAGGCGCGGACCTCGTTAACTACGAACTGCTTCTAAACCGGACCCAACTAGAGGCCGACGGAATGCCGTTTGATTCCGAATATCTGGTGATGGACCACATGAGCGGCTTACAGACCGACGTGGCCGATACGCTTCTTTCCATGCCGGCCGCCAATCGTAAAGACGTCGAGAACATGATCAAGCGTCTCGAGAAAACGCCGGTGCTAGTCCAACAAACACTTTACTGGTTGCGAGAAGGGGCGAAACGCAAAGTCACTCCCGTTAAAATGTTCATGGCAAAGGTGCCCGCGCAATTCGACAAGGTTTTGACCACCAAGATCGAAGATAGCCCGATTTATAAACCGTTCGCCGATCTTGCACCCGGTAACATCGGTGGCGAAGAGATCGCCGCCCTACAAAAGCGTGCACGCGAAGTCATCCAGTGGACGGTCAACCCGGCTTTGGCCGAGCTGCGCGATTATTTAGTCAAAGAGTATATACCCGCCGCGCGTGAGAGCACCTCGTGGAAAGATATGCCGAACGGTCCCGCCTGGTACGCGCTTAACGTTAAGTCCTACACCACCACTTCGATGACACCGGAAGAACTCCACGACTTAGGTTTAAAAGAAGTCGCGCGCATCGGTACCGAAATGACCAAGATCCGCGAGCGCTTGAAATTTCGCGGTGATGCCCAAGAGTTCAATAAATTCTTATTAAGCGATAAAAAGTTTTATTTTAACGACAAAGAAGCTCTGCTGTCCGCGTACCGGGATATCGCGAAGCGAATCGATCCGGAATTACCACGACTCTTCAAAACTTTGCCGCGTCTGACTTACGGCGTCCGCCCCATGCCCGATTACAAAGAGAAAGACTCACCCACGGCTTACTACATGGGCGGCAGTTTAGAAAACGCCCGTGCGGGATATTTCGAAGCCAACACTTACGATTTAAAGGCACGGCCGAAGTGGGGAATGGAAGCGTTGACGATGCACGAGGCGGTGCCGGGGCACCATTTGCAAATCGCCATCGCGCAAGAAATTAAAAACGTGCCCGAGTTCCGCAAGTTCGGGGGCTACACGGCATTCATCGAAGGCTGGGGCCTTTACGCCGAAAGCCTCGGCGAGGAAATGGGCTTTTATAAAGATCCTTATTCAAAATACGGCCAACTCACCTACGAAATGTGGCGGGCCGTCCGACTGGTCGTCGACACCGGCATTCACCAATATGGTTGGCCGAGACAGAAGGCGATCGATTACATGATGGCGCAAATGCCGAAGACCCAGCTGGAATCGGAAATAGAGATTGATCGTTACATCACTTGGCCCGGCCAAGCTCTGGCTTACAAAGTCGGCCAACTTAAGTTTAAAGAATTGCGCGAACGCGCGCAGACTAAGCTCGGCGAGAAGTTCGACGTACGCGAGTTTCACGATGAGCTACTCAACAACGGTGCACTGCCCCTCGATGTCCTCGGCAAGATGATCGACGACTGGATTAACCTACGCCTCAAGGAGAAAGCATGATTTCGCGTCTCGTTCTTCTCATGACATTTTTTCTCTCAATCGAGAGCATCGCGGCCGCGCCCCAGAGCACGTGTTCCGTAATGGCAAAGGCCGCCGCCGCGAAAGGCTCGGCGGCTCAAAAGTTAAAAAGTTTTTTAGCCGCCGACTGGGATTACGTGATGCATGAGTTCCCGGATTTTGCGACCTACGTCGGCTACCCGGGGGTAAACGATAAACTTACCGATCAATCGGTCGCGGCCGTGCAGCGGCGAAATACGGAAGTGCAATGCCGCCTAAAAGCTTTGTCGACGATATCCCGCTCGGCGCTTAAGGGTGAAGACCGCGTAACGTACGATTTGGCCGAGCGCGAGTTAAAGATGAGTATCGAGAGCGAGAAGTTCGGGGATGACTACATACCCGTGAATCACATGAGTGGCTTTCAGATCGATACGCCCGACTTATTTACCGCCATGCCCACCGCCACGATCGCCGACTACGAAAACATCCTCGCTCGCTTAGATGCCCTTCCGGTACTCATCAAGCAGAACGAAGAGTTGATGCGCGAGGGTCTCAAACGTAAATTGACGCCGGTCAAAGCGTTCATGGAAAAAGTGAACGGTCAGCTTGATTCCTTAACGGCCCCGAAGCCCGAAGACAGTCCGTTGTTCCAACCCTTCAAGGAATTTCGCCCGGGTGTAACGGCCGAGGAGCAAAAACGTTTAAGCGAAAAAGCCAAAACCATTTTGCGCGAGAAAGTCTACCCGGCCTTGGCGGCGTTCAAGACTTTCTTCAATAAAGAATACGTACCGAACGCCCGTGAGTTCATTGCCTTCACGGAAATGCCTAACGGTAAAGAATGGTACGCGTTCAAAGTGAAGCAATTCACGACAACAAATAAAAACCCCGACGATTTGCACCAACTGGGGCTGAGCGAAGTCGAACGCCTGACGGCCGAGATGAACAAAATTCGCGAACGGGTCAAATTCGACGGTGACCTGAAAACCTTCAACCGCTTTCTGCTTAAAGATAAACGCTTTTACTACACCAAAGCGGATGATTTACTTGCCGGTTACCGCGACATCACTAAGAAGGCCGACGCCGAACTTCCGAAATTATTCCGTACCCTACCCCGTTTAACTTACGGAGTTCGCCCCATTGCCGCGTTCGCCGCACCGTCGAGTTCGGGCGCGCAGTATTTCGGCGGCAGCCTTCAGGCCGGCCGTGCGGGCTGGTTCGAAGCTAATACATACGACCTCCGATCGAGGCCGAAATGGGACATGGAAACGTTAGCCTTGCACGAAGCCGTTCCGGGGCACCATTTCCAAATCGCGATCGCGCAGGAAATTGAAGGCGTACCGGAGTTTCGTAAACATGGCCAGTTTACGGCATTTATCGAAGGCTGGGCACTATACGCCGAAAGCCTCGGCGACGAGATGGGC
This sequence comes from Pseudobdellovibrionaceae bacterium, assembly GCA_947444305.1. GTDB lineage: Bacteria > Bdellovibrionota > Bdellovibrionia > Bdellovibrionales > UBA1609 > JALHOQ01. Next base: position 176,801 of record CANEZP010000005.1, read on the forward strand.
TTTTTCAAAGATCCCTATTCGAAGTACGGAAATTTTTCGGGCGAAATGATGCGCTCAATCCGCCTAGTCGTCGATACCGGTATGCACGCTAAAGGTTGGTCCAAGCAACAAGCCCTGGATTACTACCGGAGCAAAATGCCGATCACCGACGCCGACTCGGAAGTTGAGATCAATCGCTACATCACCTGGCCTGGTCAGGCCTTAGCTTATAAAGTCGGCCAATTAAGGTTTCGTGAGCTGCGTGAAAAAGCGAAACGCGTGTTAGGAGATAAATTCGACGTACGTGATTTTCACGATGAAGTCTTACGGCACGGAGCACTTCCGATGGAAGTGCTCGATCGTGTCGTAGACGAATGGATCAAAAGCCGGTTACTTCGTAACTAAATCTTTAATTTCGCCGCAGGCAAGGCGATCACCGGCGTCACCCGACGGTTGCGATTTGTAATCGTCGGGTTTTGCGTGAATGATCAGCGCGGTACCGCCGGTTTTTAGCAGCGAAGTTTCGCCTTTACCTAAGCGCACGTGAGCATTGGTGAGCTCGGTGCTTAATTTTCCGTCGGCGCCGACGGTAATGTTCGGCATGTCGCCCGCATGCGGCCCACCTTCAACCTGCCCGTGCGCCTTTTTTGTCGGCGCAAAGTGCCCACCCGCGGAATCAAACTTAGGCGCCTCGCAAGTTCCTTTTTCATGAAAATGGATAGCGTGCGGCCCGGGTGGTAAGTTTTTTAAGTTTAGTTTTAAACGTACACCCGCGGGCATTTCGGTCAGCGAAACCTGGCCGACGTCTTCACCCTTTCCGTTTTTGAGATTTACTTCGATCGGGCTTGCCGCGTAAGCCGACGTTGAGATTGCCATTGCGATAATTATTGATTTCATAAGAACCTCCGTTGCGGATGAGATTCTCACCGATCGGCGCCAGCGGCAAGCCAAGGCTTTCGCTTAAGTAAGAGCCTTTTCGTACTCCACGACGTTGTTCGCTTTACGCTCGCCCACGTAACTATAACTACGGCCGTTGGAGCGGAATCCAACTTTACTCCAAAATCCGCTCACATCGTTGTCGTCGGATACGCCGAGTCTGATACGCGTGGCTCCGTGGGTTTCTTTAACGTAAGATTCAAGAGCGTAGTAACACTCGCGACCCATTCCCCGCCGGTGCAAATCCTCGCGCACGAGTAGCAACCCAAGGTAGGCGATCGCGGTTTCGGGGTGGTTGACGTGCAGTTCGGCGGTACCGACGGGCTCGCCGTTATCGTCGCGGATGAGAAGAAATTCTTTGCGATAATCCGCGGTTATGTTGGCCGGAGCACAAAGGACGGCGTCACTCACCGTCGCGAGGGTCGGAAGGCACCCTTCAACCTGCAAAAAATAATGTGGCGCCTTCTCAAAAATGGAGAGTATTAAACTCTGCGATGAGAGATTAACGGGCTGCAAGTCCATTACGTGGTTCTATACCATTAAGATTCCGATGCAAGTCCAGATATGAATCGTAATCGGCCGGCCACGCGCAGGAAGTGATCGCCGCGCGCGAGTATCGTGTGCTCCTCACATTCGTAGGCGAGCAGATTCATTTCCGCGTGCGGCGTTAATCGAATGAAAGTTCCTTCACCTAATTCTTGCCGCTCATAATTATAGACGGCGATTTTTTCGCCGGGGCGGAGTTCGTCCATAAATAAAAAGTCGCACGGCAACATACCCTTGTCACCGGGGCGTTTTAGAACTTCTGTAGGGTGATGTGCACGTAAACTAAAGCGCAACGCTGGCCTGGGTCTTGCTGAAAATAAAGGTGTTTCCGAAGGAGGAAATTATGCAGACCGAATTGAACCGCAGTACTATTCAGAATCCGACGCAATCTCAATCGTTGGAGAATCCGCATTTCGATCAATTGGCCCAGAGTCTGAGCGGTGCGATCACCGAATTTTCCGATCAATCTCCGGCGATCTTCGCCACCATCACCGAGGCCTTGCGCCCGATCGGTGAATACTCCATCAGAACGTGGAACATGGGCAGCAGCTTTGTCCGCCGCTATCCCGTACAAACGGCGGTCGGTGTCGTTGCGATCGGTTTCGTCGCGTCGATGTTGGTTAGACGCTCGGCCCAGATGGCCGAGTCCGCTATGCCCGTCAGCGCCGACGGTCGTCAGTACTAAGATTAATCTTAGTCCACAAAGGACGAAAGAAGTTTGGCCAGTCGATCACGGCTGGCCTTTTCTTTAAGTTCACCATTCTCAGCAAACGCTTCGTTCGCATGCGGTAACCCCGACATTTCGGGATACACAAAACAACCGAGCACCTCAAACGGCCGGCGTGAATGCCAAAGGCCCCTTGTCGCACCAAGCGCGCCGGGCGATGCCCCGATCAACAATACTTTTTTGCGTTTAAAGTTATCTTTTTGGAAACGAGACAACCAGTCGACCGTGTTTTTCAATGCCGCCGCGATCGAACCGTTGTACTCGGGGCAGGCAATGACGAGCGCTTCGCAATGCTCAAGCTTTTTCCCCAAGGCGACCACTCCCTCGGGAAATTGCTTATCTTCAATATCTTGATCGTAGACGGGCATTGGATAGTCCGCGAGGTCTAATAGCTCAGCTTCGTGACCGGCTTCGCGCAACAGATCATTCGCCACGCGTGCGTATTTTTTGTTTAAGGACTCCCTACGCAGTGAGCCCGCGAAACAAATCATCTTCATTTAGCGCTCCCGACCGCGTTAGCGGCGATGAAGAATATCTAGGGTAACGAGTTCGTCCAATGTGTAGGGCGACGACGGCTTGTAGGAGCGTTTACGTTTGCGATACGCATCGTGCAAAAAACCGTCGGCATCGGCTTCGGTAATCGCGGGGTGGATATAGTACTTGCGGCAGATCGCGACGGTATTTCGCAAATGGCCCGCAACATTTTTGATCACGCCGCAGAGCCTGACCTTTTCGGCTCGCGCACTGAGCTCTTCTTCCCGGCGGCCAAGCTTCGCAAGCTCTTGTACCGCTTTGACCGTACCGTGCCAGGTCCGAAAATCTTTAGCCGTCACGGGATGATCGATGATGCCGCGAAGGTAGTCATTTACGTCGCCTGAGCTAATGTCATGAGCGCCTCCGTTGTCATCTTCGTACGCAAATAATTCTTCACCGGGCAAATCCTGGCAACGGGCTACGATACGACTTAAGCGCGCATCGGCAAGTTGCACTTCGTGCGCGACGCCGCTTTTTCCTTTGAAGCGAAATTTCATTTTGTTGCCGCTGACTTTAGCGTGCTGATTCAAAATTGTGGTCAGACCGTAAGAATCATTTTCGGCCGCGTAGATATCGTTACCGATACGAATGCGGGTTAGCTCCATCAGTTTAACGACGGCCGATAGGACTTTTTGCTTACTGAGGCCGGGCGACGTCAAATCGGCTTCGACGCGCGCGCGGATCAGCGGAAGACTTTCGCCGAAGTTGAGCAGCTTGCCGAATTTAGTTTCGTTACGGGCAACGTTCCATTTTTCATGATAGCGATACTGCTTACGGCCGCGCACGTCGCGGCCCGTGCACTGCAAATGTCCGTTAGCCGTTTTACAGATCCAAACATCTTTCCACGCCGGCGGGATCACCAAAGATTTTATGCGTTGGACGGTCTTCGCGTCCCGCAGCCGCTTTTTTTGATCGAAAAAGATAAAGCTTTTGCCCGCCCGTTTACGCGTGTACCCGGGTTGCGAATCGGTCACGTACCGTAATCCCGACTCTTGTGCGAAGACCGAAATCTCTTCGATGGCTTTCGCTATATCAACGACGTCTTTGCGTTCGTACATTCTAAAATCTCCTGGCTTAACAGGGATACAGCAGAAAACGCGCCATGCCCTACGAAAAACAAGAGATATTGGGAACTCAGCCCCGGGGAAATTTTCCACGGCTGGCTAAGTTTCCCCCAGCCGGCGCCCGTGCGCACCACCGCTCTACGAACGTCCAGCTTCCATCGCGTTTTTCGAAGAGTTGAGCAGGATTAGACCAACGTCCGGCAACCTTGTTGCGCATCCTACCGAAAAGGAGTGTAGATGAGCGTAAGGCCTAAGATTAATCATTATTTGGTGCACGACGAAACGGGACAGCGTTACCCCGTCGGTGAAGAAGTCGTCATCGGCAGATCGGCCGGCGATATCGTTTTCAACGACGACGCCAAACTTTCGAGCCAGCACTGCCGCATCTTGCAAACGCCGCAAGGCTTGGGCATTCACGATTTAGGTTCAAGCAACGGAACCTTCGTCGATGGCATTCGTTTAAACGCCCAAAAAGTTTATATGTTTAAAAGCGGCAGCCTGCTCACCGCCGGCAACCAAGCGTTTAAACTTCAGGACGCGAACGTATCGCGCAAACGCCCACGCCGGAAAAAGCGTTCTAAGAAAAAACCAGGTTGGGATTTCATGTCGGTGTTCGCGGCCGTTGCTTTTATCGCGGCCGCACTTTTCTTCGTGCACGCATTTCTTGGCATGAAGAAGACCGAGACCGAAGCGAAGGTCGAAATTTTTTCGCCGTTTAACCTCGTCGAGAAAGAAATGAAGGCCGCATTTAACGACTACAAAGAGCTGGGTCGTGCGCAAGCGGCCGGCGAAATCAGCGATAAAGGTGTCGCCGCGAGTATCCGTAAATTCCTAATTCCACGATTGAGCGCCGTTCACGAGAAGCTAGGTGTAATAAAGCCTTCCGGCGAATACGAAAAACGTAAACTCGCGCTGGATAAAAAATTAGTCATGGCTCTAATTGAACAAGTCGGTGCGATGGCCTCATACGCCGAAACGAAAGCGCCGAATTACGCAAAAGAGGTCGAGCGCTTGACCGCGGTCGCCGCCAACATCAGCGAAGAAGCACAGAAGCTCGACGCCAGCCGCAAACCCGCAAATTACGATTACTAATTCTAAGTCTGTTTCCGGTAGGTGGCTTCTACGCCGGTGAAAAATGCGTAGGCAATCAAGCCCAGCGCGACGATGCCTACGAGCGCATGCCCGTAAGGCTGAGTCCGTAACGTTTCCCACGCTTCTTTCAGGCCACCGGCCTCACGCGAACTTCGCTTGAGCGCCGCCTGGATAAAAAAACTGCCGATGATTAGAAAAACGAATCCCCTTGCGACCAAGCCGAACTTGCAAATGGATTTAAGGGTTCGCCCGCCGCGGACGGGAATGGAAATGTAATCGCAAAACTGTTCACGCCAAGCGATCACGAACTGCGCAATCGCAAAGATGAGGATGCCCGCTCCCACCCCGCCGAGCAACCAATCGCCCATCGGAAGTTTAAGCAAAAAGCGCGCGAGCAGTGTTTCGGTTCGCGGCCCACGCGTGCTCGTGAGTAAAAACATCAACGCGAAAGCGTAAGCGCCGAGGACAACATGAAAGACCGCGCCGGCCATACGACCCGAACGGATACAGTAACCTTTAAAGTCACTTCCAAGGTGATCGGAATCCGTTATGGCCTGAATCGCCCGCCAGATAGCGTAACAAAAGAGGCCGAGCGCGATGACAGAAAGCAGGAACGTACCGAAGGGTTGTTCTAAGAGGTTGCGCATGGCGCCCTTCGTGTCGGTCGCCTTCCCATGGGAGTCGCCGACGGCCATGAGCAAAGCTAGGCCGCCGATTAAAAAATAAACCATACCCCGGGAAATCAAACCGATGCGCGCCAGTGCTTCCATGGCGATCAATCGAAGAATGAGTAAGACGGGTACGGAACTAAATCATGAATGCGCCCGTCGAGACTCGTTGAAATCGGCGACGAGCTTGAACCGGTAATCTTATATAATTTGCCGTCTTGCCCTAACCCGACTAAGTCACTCCCCGCCTTCTGAATTCTTTTGTAAGGCTGGTCGAGCGTGAGATTACTCGGGCGTACGAATGCGGAAGTACCCTGACAACCGAAATCGAATACGCGGCCCGACTCGGTCACGAGCGAGGCACTCGCGGCCGCACGGTCATAACCGTTCGGGTAGACGATGTTAGCCGCGATCTCGCCGTTTAACGCCACTTCACTCACCGTGGCCGCGCGAGGATCGCACGTGAACACGACTTTATTTTTGAAGACTTTCGAAGTCCACTGCGCGGAGATATGTACCCCGACCCAGTTACTACGCTGCTGCGGCGTTTGGCCGTTGTACTCGATCGCAATATCCCCGGCTTCTTGGTTAATTTCACCCTCGTTGTTCACGAACAGGTATTTCGCCTTCAAGTTTTTATCGTCGGGATAGAGCACCATGTGTTGCGCACGTAAAGAGATCTGGCCCACCGCGGGTGAATTCCCCAATCGCTTGAGCTGGCCTTGGGTGTTAACCGTGTTGAATTCGCCGGTGTTGCTCATGATCAGGAACTGCGGAGTACGGTCGACGCGTACTTTATTTTCAAAAGCTTCATCGGCGTAAATAACCGAACTTGCGCGCGAGTAAGCGCGAAGGGCCGGGTGCACCTCGCTCGCGTATTTTGCAATCTGCGCGTACGTTTCAACCGTGACGGCGTACGAACCACCGTCGCTGATACGGGTATCGCAAGCGCCCTGTAAACCTTGGCGCGGGCCGTGGCTGCAAGTCATGTGTGGGAACCCGTCGATATGACGGGCTTCGTGCATGAACACGCTCGCGAGATCTAGCGAGGTGAAGTTCGGCGTCAGCGCCGTCGGACAAACGTACATGCTCGTACCGAAGAAATAAACGTAAGCGACGACGCCCTTGGGGCATGACGATTGAACTTCAAATTTATCAATGCGGCCGATGAAGTAACCGTACCAATCATTAGCAAATTTACCGGAGAAAAGTTCATCGGCGCTGTTGGGCATTTGCGCAGCGAAAACCGTTTTGCGCATAAACATGATTCCCGCGAGCAATCGTGAAGTCGGTGAATCATCGAGGCAGTATTCGGCGTTCTTTAAGTTATCGAATTGACGGAAGTGGCTCGCGATCGTGGACATCTCGGCCTGCGGTATGCAATCGGCCGAAGCCGAAAAGCCGGCGCACAACAAAAACATGGAACAAATCCACCCCTTGAATCCCATATACCCCCCCGGATATTCGTGGCTCGCACGAAGCGAAACCGTACGTGAAAGACGATCGCATCACGGGGTGGGGTAAAGGGCAAAGATTATTGTTTCGAAAGTTGATCGAACTTTTCCTGCGCGTACGCTTTTATATATGGATCGGCACTGTCGGCAATAGCCTGCGCTAAGGTATCGCGCGCGGCGGGCTCCGTCCGGGCCTGGGCGAAGAGGCCATCGATCATCATGATCCGAAGCGATTTCTCGCGCACACCTTTGATCTCTTCCTCGCTATGCACTTCGCCGCCTTCTTGGGTGAGCGGGGCGGTGATCGCCGCGCGCAATTCTTCCCTGCTCCGCGATCCGCCTTCTACGAGAATGTACGCCGACAGAATTTTTTCACGCGCGGCCGATTGGGGATGCATGATGAGTCCACGCAATTGCCGGGCCTGGGCGGGAGTGATTCGGCTCGCGAGAGATTTCAATTGCGATTCGGCCCGGCCGGCGTCGACGCTAGGATCATCGACCGATCTGGCTTGATCGCGAACCGTTCCAATGAACTCGGAATCGCCGCCGCTCACGGTCTGCCCAGAAGGGTTACTAATTTGCGCGGCCTGAGGGCCGGGCGCCGTGTTTGCCGGCGACCGGTTTTGTACGGATGTTGTCGCGGACGCGGTGGCTTCGTCTTCCCCCGCGATCCCGGGCACGGCCTCGGCACGGTGATATCGAATCACGGCGAACACGGCCACGATCGTGATAACAACTAAGCCGAAAATAAATTTCGCGCGCATTGGCCCCCCATTGCTCACAAAATAATGATCTTCACCGGGAGCCGCCGTCAAGTTCGCAGACGCATCAAGGCGGCATTAAGCAATGACAACATCGCCGGAAGTTCTTATAGAAAAGCTTAACTCCTGGGGGACCCCAAAAATGAGGCGCGAATTCTTTACGGCGATTATCGCACTTTGGTTATTGTCGGCCGCGGGAATGTACTTTCTGAGCAGCTCGGTGGGCTGGCTAGTTTTGACCACCTTCCTGCTTTTAATCGCCGTCTATGACGTTTTCCAATCGAAACACACGATCCTAAGAAATTTCCCGGTGATCGGCCACTTTCGTTACATGCTCGAAATGGTCAGGCCCGAAATGCAGCAGTACTTTATCGAATCCGACGTCACGGATGACCCGATTGCGCGCATTTACCGCGCCGTCGTTTACCAACGCAGTAAATCAGAAATTGAAACCGTGCCCTTCGGATCTCAACTCGATTTCTACGCGCGTGACTACCAGTGGATCAATCATAGCTCCTACCCGCTTGATCTAAAAAGTTCTGATTTCCGCGTGACGATCGGCAATAGCCAATGCACGCAGCCTTACAACGCTTCACTGTTCAACGTGTCGGCCATGAGTTACGGATCGATCAGCAAGGCCGCGGTGCAAGCACTTAGCCGCGGCTCTTCACTCGCCGGCTGTTACATGAACACGGGCGAAGGCGGCGTAAGCCCGTATCACCTTGAAGGTGGATCCGATTTAGTTTGGCAAATCGGAACGGCTTACTTCGGCTGCCGCGACGCCAAAGGTTTCTTCTCTGAAAGTGACTTCGAAAAGATCAGCGGCCACGCGAATATCAAGATGATCGAGCTCAAGATCTCGCAGGGTGCAAAGCCCGGTCACGGCGGCATCTTGCCCGGCGTGAAAGTGAATCAAGAAATCGCCGAGATCCGCCATGTCCCCGTGGGTGAAACCGTTTTCTCGCCGCCCCACCACACGGCCTTTCATAATTCGCTTGAGCTCATGTATTTCGTAAAACGCCTCCGCACTTTAAGCGGCGGTAAGCCGGTCGGCTTTAAACTTTGCTTAGGCCGCCGCGACGAATTTATCAAGATGACGGAAGCGATGCTCGAGACCGGAATTTATCCGGACTTTATCACCGTCGACGGCGGCGAAGGCGGGACCGGTGCAGCTCCGTTTGAGTTCATTAACTACGTCGGCAGCCCGTTAAACGAAGGGTTAGTCTTCGTGCACGAAACTTTAGTGAGCGCCGGATTACGCGAACACATTAAAATCATCGCCAGCGGTAAGATCATGACCGGCTTCAACATCTTCGAGAAGATTTCGCTTGGTGCCGATCTTTGCAACAGCGCGCGCGGGATGATGCTGGCGCTCGGCTGTATTCAAAGTTTGCGTTGCAACACCAACAATTGCCCGACGGGAATTACGACGAACCGCAAGCGCTTCTACAAAGGCCTCGACGTAAACGACAAAAGCGTGCGCGTGATGCATTATCATAACAAAACCATGATAAGCTTCCGTGATCTTTTGGGCGCCGCCGGGCACAGGCAGCCTTCGCAAATCAAAATGGGCGATATCTCTCGTCGCGAACATCACCGCATCGTAGATCTCAATAAAATATACGAAGGTAATTCCTCCTTATCGCCGCAAGAAATTCGCGCGGGCGCGGCCGCCGGATCTCCGTCAGGGTCTTCGCACTAGTGGTCCTAGACGTCGGACCGTTAAAAAAATATCCGCAGTTTCGCTGGTTATTCATCGGCCAGCTCGTGTCTATCTTAGGTTCGAATATCGCCTACGTCGCCTCGCCGTTCTTGATTTACCAAATGACGAATTCGACCGCGCAGGTCGGTTTACTCGGGGCGGTCTCCCTTGTTCCCTTGGTCGTCTTCGGTTTTTGGGGCGGCGCCGTGGCCGACGTGTGGAACAGGCGTAAGATCATCTTCGTTTGCGAAGGTTCGCTCGCCCTAATCAGTGCGGGCTTCGCGCTGGCGATTCACTACGACAAGGTGAGCGTGCCGGGTGTGTTCGCGGTGGCGGCGTTGATGTCGGCCCTCGGCGGCTTTCACCGTCCCGCGCTCGAATCGCTGACGCCGCGGTTAGTCCCTCGCGAAGAACTTCCGAAGATTAGTTCGCTCAACGGCTTTCGCGGCACGTTCGCGCATATTCTCGGGCCGGCAATCGGTGGTTTGCTGTTAGCCAAGGGCGGTGTTTCCTTTGCGTTCTGGGCCGATGCGCTTTCGTATATCATTTCAATGGCTTTCTTGCTCGGCGTGCGAAATCCGGCGCGCGATGAAGCGCCCAAGGACCGCCCCGGCCTCAAAGCGATACGAGAGGGTTTCGCGTACGCTTTACAGCGACCCGTTTTGCTCGGCACGTATTTAGTGGACATGATCGCCATGACATTCTGTTATCCGTCGGCGCTTTTCCCCGCGATCGCGGGTATGTACGGCGTCGCGAGTAAACTCGGGCCGCTCTACTCGGCGATCTCGGCCGGTGCTTTGGTGGCGACGGCTTTCAGCGCGTGGACTTATAAGGTTCGTCGGCATGGGGCCATGGTCGCGTTCGGCGCGTTCGGATGGTGTCTCTGCGTAATCGCGTTTGCGGGATTGCTGACGTACAGTTATTGGGCGGCACTTTTCTTCTTAGCGGCCGCGGGCTACTTCGACATGATCAGCGCCACGTTCCGTTTCACAATTTGGAACGAAACCGTGCCCGATTCGCATCGCGGACGCCTCGCGGGTATCGAGATGATCAGCTACATGAGCGGGCCATTACTCGGCAACACGCTGCTCGGCTATCTCGCGGCGGTGACATCGGTTCAATCCGCGTTGGTCGCGGGTGCATCGTCATCGCTAGTGTTGTTGATCGTGGCGCTTTTTTTCCTCACTCCGTTTTGGCGTTACCGGGCCGCCGCTCGCTAAGCACGTCCTTTGCAAAAAGCTTAGGTCAACGGGGAGTAAACCAATGAAATTTCAAATGCCGCCTCAATTATTCAATCACGACGGGGAAAAACGCCGCGTTGGGTTTGAATTAGAATTCGGTGGCCTGTCCATTCCGGAAACGGTCGAGATCATTAGCAGCCTCTTTGGCGGCACGGTCAAAGACTCAAGCATGTACGCGGCGACGGTCACCACTTCGCTCGGAGATTTTCAAGTCGAAGCGGATAGCAGCTTCTTGAAGAAGAAGAAATACGAGAAGTATCTTCGCGCGCTTGGCCTGGACCCCGCCGTGTCGGGGCTCGGTCATAATATCGAAGATATCCTAGGGAAGCTTGCCGGTACGCTGATCCCGTTTGAAATCGTCTCGCCTCCCCTGCAGATCGACCAGCTCGAGTCCGTCGACAAGATTCGCGCCGAACTTTTTAAACGATCGGCGCGTGGTACGAAGTCGGCGATCTTCATGGCCTTCGGTATGCAGTTTAACCCCGAAGTGCCTTCGAAAGATGTGCGCACGCTGCTCAACCATTTGCGGGCGTTCTTTGTTTTGTTCGACTGGCTTTACGAAGAGTCCGAAATTCCCGTCTCGAGGCGAGTGGCTTCGTTCATTCAAGATTTTCCCGAAGACTACGTATCCTTCGTTCTTAATCCGGCGTACTCGCCCACGCTCGACCGCTTCATGCGCGATTACATCGAGTTCAACATGACCCGTAACCGGCCACTGGATCTCCTCCCGCTGTTCGATGAGCTTGATCACGAATTGGTCTTCTCGTACCCGATAGAAAGAGAATTAGTGAAGCCGCGCCCTACCTTTCATTACCGTTTACCGAACAGCATGGTGGATGATCCCGAGTGGCAAATCGCCGAAGACTGGAATAAGTGGGTCGAAGTCGAGCGCCTCGCCAACGACGAAGAGCGGTTAGCCCGCATGACGAAGGATTATTTTTCCAATCGCGAAGGCAATCTTCTTTTCGTGCGTTCTAAGTGGGCCGCTAAAACTAGGGACTGGCTCAGTGTCTAAACCGGGGCGTCCCAGGATCGGCGTGACCGGCCCCGACGAGGGCGGCGATCCCGCATGGTACTGCACCAGGCTGATGATTTGGCTCAGCGGCGGGAAGGCCGTTCGCATTACTCCTTCCCGCGGCTACGCGATAGCCGCGCTCTCGGGCGTGGTCTTCGGTGGCGGCGCCGATATCAATCCCGTCCGGTACCACGATACACTTTTAGAAACGATCAAGACCGAATCAAAAAAAGTGCCGCGCTTTGATTTCAAATTTATCGTTTCGATTTTCTTATGGCTTACGCGACGAATATTTTCGGTTAAATCAAGCCGCGCTTCCCTCGACATTAAACGTGACGAACTCGAATTCGCCCTCCTCAAAGACTGCGTCGCTAAACATTTACCGGTGCTCGGCATCTGCCGGGGCGGTCAGCTCATCAATGTTTTTTTCGGCGGCACGCTTTACCAAACCATTTCGAGTTTTTACACCGAGACCCCGCAACTCCGCACGGTCCGCCCCCGCAAAAAAATCACGATCGAACCCGGCACCCTCCTCGCGCGAATCCTTAAACGCACGCAAACCAAAGTTAATTCCCTGCACGACCAAGCCGTTAAGGATATCGGCGAAGGCCTAAAAATCTCAGCCCGCGAACCAAACGGTGTCGTCCAAGCCATCGAACACCAAACCCACCCTTTCCTCATCGGCGTCCAGTGGCACCCCGAATTCATGCCCCAATTCAAAATCCAAAGAAGATTCTTCCGCTCCTTAATAAAAGCAGCTTCGCTAAAAACCCCTTAAAAAAAATTGGTTTCGGGCGAGTTCTTTAAACCTCCGTCATTCTTCCAAGCCCCGTGTTCCAAAAAAAGAAATCACTACTCCTCCCCTTCCTTCTTTCTTCTCCACTCCCAAAAACCAAACCCCTCCCACCATCTCAACCCTTTTCGCCCGGAAGGCGAAAAGGCAGCCCTCACAAGGACGGACAATCCCCGCCAAAGAAGATCAGCTCCTCGAAGCCAAATCCCCGCAGACCAAAAGCCAAATCCCCACAGACCCAAAGCCAATCCCCGCAAACCCGACGCCCAACCAACGCCATCTAGACAGCCAACCAACCCCACCCCAATGCCAAGCTCATCAATCACCAGCGAGCCAAACAAAAATCGAGCAGCTACTCAAAAAACTAGAGTTAAATTGACAATCTCCCACCAAAATTATACCTTCGGTTCCCATGAAGCAGCTGAAGTTTCTCAAACCGGAACCTAAGATGTACGGCGGTACGCTTAGGAATAAACGCAAGAACCGTAAAGGCCCCCGTCCATTAGCGGTGAAGCACTCCATGCATCTCAGCCTCAAATCCTCGAAGGCTAAAGGCGAATGGTCGTTCTACCGTCATCGAAGAACGATCCGGGGAATCGTCGATAAGTTTGCTACGAAGTACGGCGTAAAAATTCATTCGATGGCGAACGTGGGTAATCATCTGCACATCCATATTCAACTTGCGAATCGTTTCACTTATCGTTCATTTATCCGCGCGATCACCGCGGCGATTGCCATGGCCGTTACGGGTGCGAGTCGTTGGAATAAATTAGGTATCAAATTTTGGGATTACCGGCCGTTCACGCGGGTCATCGTTGGATTGCGTGCTTTTTTAGGGATGCGGGATTATGTTCTCATCAACGAGATCGAGAGTCAGGGCCATGAACGCTCTTACGCAAGGCTCGTTGTTAATGAATTCAAACAAAGGGCCGGCACAACGTGACCACCGTAATCTTACTGCTGCTTAGCAATCTATTCATGACCGCCGCTTGGTACGGACACCTCAAGTATAAAGACTCACCCCTATGGATCGTGATTCTTGTATCGTGGGCCATCGCCTTCTTCGAATACTGTCTTCAGGTACCGGCCAACCGCTGGGGGCACGAAACGTTCACCGCCCCCCAACTCAAGATCATGCAAGAGGGCATTACCTTCGCCGTCTTCGCGGTGTTCACAATTTTTTATCTGAAAGAGAAACCTACGCTCTACGATACCGCCGCGTTTGTTCTCATCTTTGCGGGCGTGGCCGTTAGCGTGATGCAACCGAAGGGAATTTCATGACCGTCGCGATTCTCGGCGCTTCGAAAAATCAAGAGCGCTACTCATACCTCGCTTTCAAAATGTTACAGCAGTACGGGCACACGCCGGTGCCGGTTAGCCCGAAATTTGCCGAGCTTGAGGGTATCAAAACCTATCCTTCGTTGAGCGAGGTTAAAGAAAAGATCGATACGCTTACGATGTACGTCGGGCCCGACATTTCAACCAAACTTAAACCCGAGATCCTGGCGCTTCGGCCACGCAGGGTGATTTTCAATCCCGGCAGCGAAAACTCCACCCTACAGGGCGAACTCAAGAAGGCCGGGGTTGAGGTGGAAGAGGCCTGCACGCTGGTTTTATTGAGAACAAATCAGTTCTAACTTTTGGAAATTCTATGCGGAGACCACGGCACGCCCCCCGCGGCTTCTCCCTTTTTTTTCCAAAAGCAGGGCGCTCCTTGCTGATCGGCCAACCGAGGCAGATATTGCGGCCAAGGAGACCTTAATATGAAAATGCTTTTGCTCGCGCTGACTCTGACCCTTACCGCTTCGCAGGCCGTCTTCGCCCAAGGCCTTTATTACGGCACCAAATCCGACAAGCACAAAAAGAATGAGTTCTGCACCTACTCGTTTTCGGTCCCGCAAGTTTTGCCGGCTCCCGGCTCGAACGCAGGTACGAACGCCGCCGCCCAGGCGCTCAATGCAAAATGGGATGCCGAGCTTGCCTCCGCGAAAGCAAACTTCCTGACCACCGTCTCAGATCCCGAAACCTGCCAGGCTATGGACTCGGCTTACATCGTCTCTTCTACCTTTAAAATCGAATCGCGACTCGACTCGGTCATTGCATCCATCGTCAGCACGAATAGTGGATACTACGGGGGCGCGCACGGAATCTACGCGCTGTCGGGTTTGACCTTCAATTCCATGACGGGTCAGGTCTACAACGATCTCGGCGACTTCATCGAAGCCGGCAAGATCGAAGGCCTGAAAGCCGCCATCTGGGAAGCCGTTCACGAGAAAAATTCGAATGTAGACAAAGAGTTCGGCTGGAATGAATGGAGCAAAGAGGCTACAAGCGTTTCGCAAATCAAAAACTGGTATTTTTCGCAAGACGGTTTGGTCGTCGTCTTCAATCCCTACGAGATCGCTTCTTACGCCGACGGGGCGATCGAAGCGACGGTTTACTTCTATAAACTGCAAGAGCTCGGTGCACTGAAGAAAAGCGGCCCGGCAACTTTACTCGATACGGGCTATGACGAACCCTAAATCATCGCGATTTTAGATTAACTCCCGAGGGCGGCTAAGGCTTTCAAAGCGTCGCCTTGCAAACGGTAAGTGATCCAATCACCGAGCGGTTTAGCGCCGATGCTTTCATAAAAATCTAACGCCGGCTTATTCCAGTCTAGAACGGACCAATCAAGCCGGCCGTAATCGCGTTCTTGAGTCAAAGCCGCAAGGTGAGCCAAAAGCTTCTTACCGACGCCGTGGCCGCGCGCTTCGGGAACCACGAATAAGTCTTCGAGGTACAGCCCGGGCTTACCCAAGAACGTGGAGAAATTTAAAAAATAAATCGCGAAACCGACCCGTCGCCCCTGCAGCTCGGCGAGCAACACGTGGGCGTTTGATTTTTGCCCGAAAAGATTCTTTTCGAGGTCGGCGACCGTCGCGGTGACTTGATCGCTCAATTTCTCGTATTCGGCTAACTGCTTGATGAAATCCAAAATGACGGGTGCGTCCGATTGAACGGCGTTAACAATTTTGAAATCGGTCATCCGACCACCAGTCTTTTTTCCATGATTAATTTTGGTTCGCCTTTTTCGTCGGTGTAAGTGCCGATGACGTCGAAGCCGTGCCGAAGGTTCAAGATAAGCATATCGCGCCATACGTTCTTGGTGCGCGTTTGTACGCGGGCATAACCTTGACGGGCCACCCACTCGTGCTGAGCTTTCATCAATGCCGAAGCCACGCCTTGCTTGCGGAAGCTATCCTTCACGCCGCCGATCCAACTGTAGAATTTGTCGGGATCCGACTCGTACCCGAATTTAAAACCGGCGACTTCCTGACCGTCGTGCGCGACGCATAGTAAGCTGCGCTTACGGCTCTGTGCCTTATTAAAAACGGAGTCGGTATTTGGCTGCCCAAAGATGAGGGCGTTAAGCTCCATAACCTGGGATAAGAAAGGACAATTCTGCCGCGACGGATTTTCGAAAAGTGAGATTTCGTACATGAAGATCAATTAGCATGATCACGATTCAAAGCGAAAGCAAAACCTAGCGGGCTAAACCGTCTCTCCGTCGCGAACGATCGTCTTCGGAAGAAGCGCGCTGTGCGGTTTGATCGTCACGTTTTTACCGACCGAAACGCCGCCCATGATGCTCGCTTTCAAACCGATGTTTGTGTAATCCCCGATGACCGTCGGAGCGACGATCAAGAAACCTTTTTGCCCGTAGTGGCTGAAGATGGTCGCACTTCCGCCCACGGTGACGTAATCGCCGAGCGTAAGTAAGCCGGGGTCGGAAATATTGGTTGAGTTAATCACGACGCCCTTCCCGATCTTTGCGCCCATCATGCGATAAAATAATACGTTCAACGGCGAAGGCGTTAAAAATTCTAAAAACGTATAACGGACCATGTAGGTCAGCGCATTGTGAATAAACCACGGAATTGCTTGCAGCGAATAGAACGGACCACGAAACGCCTTCACACGAAACGGCATCAGAAAATTCGCGGCCGGAATAATAAAGACGAGCGCCACCCCGTAAGTGAAGTAGCCGAAAGAAATTCCACAGCCCATCATCATGTATTGCAGAAGCGGGTGCCACGACGAGGACACGCCACGAAATAAATCAAATACGAAGAGTCCACAGCCCGCGGCGAGGCCTACGCAGCCGCAGCAGACAATCATGAGAGGCGTCAGCAATAGCGCAAAACTCAACGTGCGGAAACGGCGGAGCATCGATTCCGCTACCCCCAGCACACCCGGCAAATCGGAAGTTGTCCCGTGAACATCTACATCTTTAGTTTTACGTACGCTCATACCTTATCGTACCGGAAATTCCGGCCGATCGCTCGGGAAACCCGACCATGGACGGGCGCCGGTGGTACGCACCATGCATTACAAACTGCATCAGCCCGCAACCCACTCTAGGAGGACATATGCGCCCGCTTAACCAAGATAATGAGGAAATGATTCCCGAATCACCAAATTTGCCCGGTAACGGTACCGAAAACCTCGCCGACGAGTCCGACATTCTCTCCGACCAGGATGAAACGCTGATGGCCGGAACCGACGACAATGACGAAGCCCTAGGCGGCGACGGCACTGAGGAATTCGGCCTAGACAACGCCGAATTCGCTAACGGTGAGATCGATTTGAAAGAACAGATGGACCGCGCGACCGCGAACATGGACGCCAAACTCCACCGCCCGCTTGACGAGGACGTCACGCCCCACTCACGCGCCGGCAACGTCGATACAACGGGACCTCTACAACACAGCATGAGCAGCCGTAACGACAAACATTAGTTTGTGCTTTACTTCGATCATTGCTTCACCCGCGATCCGAATTACAAGATGATGAGGCGCCTTGAGCGCCTCGGATTCACGCTCGAAGCAAGTACGGTTGAACATCCCGGAAAAATGTTTTCTCGTTTCATCATGCTGGCTTCGGCCGACTCTCCCCGCAAAAAACACTATTTAGAATTTATCCATATAAAACAGGGCGGCGACCCGATGCCGTGGCCGGGTATTTCGTTTGGCTATTCGAAGAACCTTGAAAGCTTCCATTCACGTCTGCAAAAGCGAATGAAGAACACTAGCTTCTTCCACAAGAACTACGATTGGAAGACGGATGAGCAAAGCCGGCTGCCGGGCTGGAATTTTGTCGACTTTAAAAAACTGGGTTTTACCGGCCTGTTTCCGTTTATGACCGAGTACGAACCGAAAAAAAAGAAAACGAATCGCCTACCCGCGCCGAAACATCCGAACGGCGTCCGGCAAGTTCACGCTTTAATATTTGATGTAAATCCTGCGGCGAAAAAGTTCTTCACGTCTCTGTTGGATAAACAACGCAAATTGGAATGCGGAACGCTTCTCATATTAAACGATGCCAAGCGAACGCGATTTCGCCAGGTCGTCTTGCGATGTAAAAACCTTAAACGTTTCATGACGGATTATCCGGCGGGCGAGCTGACGGAGTGGAACGGTCAACCGGCCGCGAGGATCGAAAACCCCGCAAAAATGTGGGATCTCATCATCATCTGAATGACTAAACTAACTTTTCGATCGCGTTAAGCAAAACGTCGACGTCGACCGGTTTCGCGATGCCCATGGCCGCACCGGTCTGACTGACCTTCTCGCTCAAGCGGCCGTCGGCCGTGAGAAGCACAACGGGAACCCCGTCGATAAGCGGAAATGCTTTTTTCGCGACACAAAACTGCGCGCCGTCCATCCGGGGCATCATCCAGTCGAGCAAGATGAGGTTCGGCATGGGAATTTTCACATTTAATTTCTCTAGCGCATCGACGCCGTCTGAAGCCTGTTCGACTTCGTAGCCTTCCATCTCTAAGAGATCGCGCAAAGATTCACGCAAATCCAAATCGTCTTCGATTAGAAAAACCGTCTTCATGTGTATGAGTCCTCGATACAAATGTGACCGTGAGCCCGCAAGGTGTCAACCGTGCGGGATTTCCGACGGCGCAGCGTTTACGAGAAATGTTGCGCGAAGCTATTGAGGAGAGCGGCCATGTCTTCCTGCCCGCCGACGTAGAATTTTGCGTGCGAATCTTTCTTACGGCCCACACGAACCGAAAGGATATTTCCTTTTTCGGCGAAGGCATCTTCGTCCGTCACGTCGTCGCCCACGAAGATCGAGTGGGTGCATTTGTATCGCTTCATCAAAGCTTTGAGTGCCGTTCCCTTATGCGGTGAACCTTTGGGCACGATGTTATAGATAAAATGCCCACCGATCACCCGAGGTTGCGGCCAGAGATTGGCGATCTCGTCGGTCAGCCAAGCCGCGGCGGCCTTCGGTTTTTTAGCGTGGCGGTAATGGAGTGATAAGGAATGCTTCTTATCTTCGACCGATATCCCGTGTCCTTCAGGCAACTCGGCTAAGTCGCGTTCGAGCTGCTTGACCCATTTCGCGCAGACATTTTTAGCGCGCGCGGCCTTTGCCGCAAACTCGGCTAGACCTTCAAGCCCGTGATTGCCGACGAGATAGTCGTGCGGAAACTTCAACCGGTGCGCGACGTCGGATGAACCGCGCCCCGATATGACGACCAAAGGCGCTAACTTTTTAAGTTTACGTAAACCGGGACGCAGATCTTTTAATGTATAAGCATCGTCAGGGTCCGAAACGATTGGCGCGATCGTCCCGTCGAAGTCGAAACCAATGAGAGTGCGATCAACCGGCAATGCAGCAAGGGCCGCGAGCCCCGCCTTGGAAAAAAAAGGTTTCAAAGCCAGGCCTCATTTTCTTTGATGCGCCCGCGTAGGCGTTCGTGCTGACGCATGCGCGCGGCATCGATCAGCATGCGCCCGGCCCAACGGTAGACGTTAAATTCTTGCAGTTGGCCGCGCATTGAGTGCATACGTGCCCGCTGCTCTTCGGAAGGCATGCTCAAAGCCGCGTTCAGCGCCATCGCGCACTGTTCGATGTCGTAGGGATTCACGATTAAAGCTTCGGGCATTTCGCTGGCCGCGCCGGTAAACTGACTCAAGATTAATGAACCGCGCTCGTCGTCGCGCGCGGCGACGAATTCTTTGGCGACCAAATTCATCCCGTCGTGCAAGCTTGTCACCATGCAAACGTCACAGGCGCGGTAATGTTCAAAAACCTGTTGCGGGCCGTGATGCTGAATTTTAAGCGTGATCGCTTGCGGAAACTTCGCGTTGATGCGCGCGGCTTCCTCACGAACTTGCATGCCTAGATTGCGATATTGGTCGAGGGCCTCACGGCTGGGCGCCGCGATCTGGATCAACGAGAACTTACCGATCCATTCGGGGTATCGCTCGAACAGACGTTCGACGGCGAGGAAACGCTCACAAATCCCCTTCGTGTAATCCAACCGGTCGATCCCGATGCCTAAGATCATATCGTCAGGCAGGCCGTTGTTCTTGCGAACTTCGGCGCGCACTTCGGCAAGCGAACGTTGATTGTCGACGTGCTTCGGTGGCCATTCGATCGAGATCGGATAGCTTTTGATGGCGGTCGCTTTACCGCGGAAGGTGATCTGCGATGTTTCGCGGTCGATGCGAGTTTCGAGAGTACGGTCGATCGTGTCGATAAAGTTGTTACAGTGGTAGCGCGTGTGAAAACCAAGGATGCTGCTACCGAGCAATCCTTTTAAAATTTCTTCGCGCCAGGGACAGATGCCGAAGGCTTCCGCGTTAGGCCAGGGAATGTGCCAGAAGGTGATAATCGTCGCGTTCGGCAATTTTTCGCGAATCATGCGCGGCACGAGTGCCAAATGATAATCTTGCACCAAAATAACGGGATCTTCCGTGCGCGCCTCTTGAACGACGACGTCCGCAAACTTTTGGTTCACGGCTTTATACTGTTCCCAATCGGGCAAGCGAAAGACCGGTCGTGCGTACGCGACGTGGCACAGGGGCCAGAGTCCCTCGTTCGAGAAGCCGTAGTAGTAACCTTGTTCTTCCTCCGGGGTGAGCCAGACGCGCCGTATTTGGTACGAGGGTTTCTCGGGCGGGACGCGCACACGGTCATGATCGTCGACCGTCTCGCGATCGGCATCGCCGCTCCCATGCGCAATCCAGGTCCCTGAGCACGCGCGCATAATCGGCTCGAGCGCGGTGACTAGGCCGCTCGCGGGAAAGCGTGCTTCGATTTTACCGTCGACGTGACTATGTATATAAGGTTCGCGATTAGAGACGATCAAGACTTCGTCACCCGCGAGTTCCTCTTTCAAGAGATTTTTCAAAGTCTTTGGCGTCCACGAAATTTGATTCTCATCGCGCGCGGGCCGGTCTGAGCCGATATCGCGCAAAAAATTGCGCATGTCTTGCGCTAACGGCAACAGCTCGGGCGACTGCATACGCGAGAGGGTGCGCTTGATGGTACCGCCTTTGAGAGCGGCGCGCATCCGACCCATCAGGCTTTGGAAACTTAAACGCGCGATGACGACGTTCGCGAAAGAGATGACCAAACCAAGCACGATGAAAAGCCAAAATAAATAACGTTTAGTCTCGGTGCTGCGATTACCGACGAAACCGATGTCTTGCACCAAAACCAATTTCCCGATCGTCTTACCGTCGGCTTCCACCGGATAATCGCTGACGTGCAGCGTGAGCACGGGATTTTGGTAGGCTCTCGTGTCGGTACAACGAATCGCTTGCGGGAAATTTGAGCTGCGGTAGAGCAAAACGCTCTGCATGTCGCAGAAGCCAAGAGCGAACAGACGCTCGTCCTGAACGGCACGCTCGAAGAACCGCTGAATCTTACGATTGTCCTTCGAGTCGATCAGACTCACCAGCGGCTCGCTGGCGGTGTTGGCGATGAGTCGTGCACGCACTTCGACATCGCGGATCGCCCAGCGGCGGTCGAGGGCTTCAAATAATGGAATGGTTGCGTACGCGATGAGGGCAAGAATAGCCACCATCGGCACGACGAATCGTAGGGCTAGTCGCATGGACCGGCAATTTACTTCGAGAACAATGTGATGTAAACCCAACGTCATGTATAATTCTGGATTGATTGGTAATTGTCAGATTTCGGCGCTCATTGGTCACGACGGCTCGATAGATTGGCTCTGCCTTCCTCGGCCCGACAGCGAACCCGTGTTCGGAAAATTACTCGATCCCGCCGGCGGTAATTTTTCCATCCAATTTTCGAACGGCGAGGCGCAAACGAACGAGCAGCGCTACGTAGAGAATACAAACATTTTGATTACCGAGATGGAAGACGCGCACGGCGCGCGTTTTCGCATCACCGATTTTTGTCCACGCTTCGAACAGTACAGCCGAATGTTTCGCCCGCTGATGACGGTTCGTATCGTCGAACCCATTAAAGGTACGCCGATGATCCGCGTGAACTGCAAACCCGTGAACGGCTGGAGCAAAGAAAGCCCGTCGCACGCCTTCGGCAGCAATCATTTGCGCTTCGACATGCGGCAAGACTCTCTAAGGGTCACGACGAACATGCCGCTCACCTATTTGTCCGAACAGACACCGTTCGTCCTAAAAGAAAAAACTTATTTCGCCGTCACTTGGGGCAGCCCGATTCACGACGACCTACCCGAAATGTGCGAACGCTTCTTACTGCAGACCCGCGATTACTGGCGCACTTGGGTCAAACATTGCTCGGTGCCTACATTGTTCCAAAGCGCGGTCATCCGTTCGGCCCTCGCGCTCAAGCTTCACGTTTTTGAAGATACCGGCGCCATCCTTGCCGCGCTGACGACGAGCCTGCCCGAAGAGCCTGGCAACACACGCAACTGGGATTACCGCTTTTGCTGGTTACGCGATTCGTACTTTGTGCTCAGCGCGTTTCACAATCTCGGGCATTTCGAAGAGATGGAGGGTTTCCTCCGCTTCTTGCTGAACATCGCGATTCGCAACGAGGAAGCCGACTCGCGTCTCGCACCGGTCTACACGCTCAACCAAGGTTTGCCCTTGCCCGAACTCATTCACGAAAACTGGAAGGGTTATAAAGACAGCGGCCCGGTACGCTCGAACAATCAGGCGGCCGAACACGTACAAAACGATGTCTACGGCGAAATGGTTCTGACGCTCGCCCCGATTTTCTTCGACGACCGCTTCAAACATTTGCGAACCCGGGAACACCAAGAACTTATGGTTTACCTCGGCCGGCAATGTGCGCGCACCATCTCCGAGCCCGACGCCGGTCTTTGGGAAGTTCGTGACGGTTGGCAGGAACACACTTTTTCTAACCTTATGTGTTGGGCCGGCCTCGATCGCATCGAAAGAATTCAGAAGCTCGGCTACTGCAAAGAATTTCCGCTCGACGCGACGGCCGAACGCATCCGTGCCGAACAAGCGGTCCGCCGCGCGATCAAAGACGGTTATTTACGCAACGGCCCGACCGACGACACGCTCGATTCGGCCCTCGCGCTGTTGCCTATCTTGCGTTTCCCTGACGAAGCCGTAAACGTAAAAACTATCGAACAGATTCGCAAGGTCCTGGCCGCCGACGGCGAAGACGGCGCTTTCTTATACCGCTATCTGCGCAAAGACGATTTCGGAACTCCCCATTCCGCTTTCGTGATTTGTTCGTTCTGGGTTGCGCAAGGCCTCGCGGCCACGGGACAACGCGAACAAGCTTGCGAGATGCTCACGAAGATCGCCGAAGCCGCTAATCCGCTCGGGCTTTACGCCGAGCACTTCTTAAAAAAAGAGAAGCAGCAACTCGGTAATTTCCCGCAGGCGTACTCGCACGTCGGATTGATCAACTCGGTCTTCGCGGCAAGCCCGCCCTGGCACGAGATTCTTTAAAGCAGCGCTGGCCGATGGTCCAGACCGGCCAGGCTCCCCTCGTATAAAAATTTGAGCCGCGATAGAAATTCCTATGGGGGATTTCTAAATGCGCATAATTTCGTCTCTAGTCGTTTTATTTACTACGCAAGCCGCTCTCGCTTTTCCTTTGGCCGATCAACACACCCGTTCGATGTCGGTGCCCGAGCACATGACGGCCGATTTCGATTTCGAAGGCATCGTTCAGCTCTCGAACTGTTCGGGTAGTTTGATCCGCCTGGAAAACACGTTGGATACCGACCAAGCCTTGGTGCTTACGAACGGACACTGTTTAGAAAATGGCTTCCCCGCGCCCGGTACTAATGTTTACCGCCAAGCAAGCCGTCGGCGCTTTACCTTGATGAACGCGGCCGGCGATGAGGTCGGGACCCTGACCGCCAACCGAATCGAGTACGGAACGATGACCGGAACCGATATGTCGATCTACCGCTTAAATGAAACATACGCCGGCATCAAAGCGCGCTTCCAGGTTCGACCCTTGATGCTTTCCTCACAACATCCAACGGTGAACACCGAAATTGAGGTGGTTTCCGGTTATTGGAGCCGCGGTTTTCGTTGCTCGATTGAGAGTTTCGTTTACAGACTCGTCGAAGATTCGTTCACGATGAATGATTCTATTCGCTATTCACGGCCCGGTTGCGAAGTTTTCGGCGGAACTTCAGGTTCACCGATCATTCACAAGCTTACCCGCGAAGTGATCGGCGTGAACAACACAGGCAACGAAAGCGGTCGCCGCTGCACCATGAACAATCCATGCGAAATCAATGAAGAGGGAAAGGTAGAAGCCATAAAAGGCTACAGCTACGGCCAGCAAACCTACCGCGTGTATTCGTGCTTAAACGCAAACCGAGAAATCGATCTAACGATTCCGGGTTGCACGCTACAGTAATCGATAAAATAATTAGCGGTCGCCCGCGCGCTTACCGCCGCGGCGGCCGATTTGGTTTTGGTAAGCTAAGTCACCGAAATGTTTGTAAGCGGCTTTATTGTAGGCTTCGGCCGCCAAACGTTCATCTTTAAAGACGCCGAGGTTGATCGACTTGCCGTTGACCTCGATGCCCGCGCGCCACTTCTTGGCTTTTGTACGAGAAACTCCGCGGTACTCCGAACTCGACTTCGTCCGTTTCTTCGGCAGCAAGCGTTGGCGCTCTTTCAAAGTACAAACGACCAAATTGAACTTGCGGTAATCTAATCCTTCGTTGAAACGCCTAGGATAAACTTGTTTACCCTTCGGTGGTTTCATCAGAAATTTTCCGAGCGTCACGGTCCGCACGCCCTCGGGCCCACGAATGGAAGTGACGACACGACGGCGGCCGGTGGTGCCCTTGGTGACCCGCCAGCTATGCTCGTTGACGCGCTTGAGATCTTCGCGATCTATTTTAACTTTTAGTCCGGGATGAGCGGACAGATAAACCCAAGCTTTTAAAGACATGATAGGCCCCCGGCCTCCATGCTAACCGTTGGGTACCTTTTGGCGCAACTCTTCGAAGGTCTTGCGGGACTCTTTCATATTGGGCCAGTCCATCTCGGCGCGGCTGAGATAGCCGTCGATAAAATCGCGTGCCTCTTTTTTCTTGCCCGTTTGTACGTAAGCCTTGGCGACGGTTTCGGCCGCCCATATTTCATTGCGCCCGTAAGAATCGGCGATGACTTTCTTGCCCAGCTTCACGGCGCCGTCGAAATCTTTCAGCTCGTACAAAAGACGCAGGCGCCTTCGCTGTAACTCGGGATTTTTTGGATCGGCTTTGACCAAGCGGCGGGCTAATTTATCGGCCGGCTGATATTCCTTAGCCTTGGTCAGGACGATCAACTGGC
Organism: Pseudobdellovibrionaceae bacterium; assembly: GCA_947444305.1. Classification (GTDB taxonomy): domain Bacteria; phylum Bdellovibrionota; class Bdellovibrionia; order Bdellovibrionales; family UBA1609; genus JALHOQ01. The sequence continues at coordinate 201,894 of CANEZP010000005.1, forward strand.
GCATAGCTACGCCAAGATTTTTCGGCGGAATGCTTAAGCCGCTTACGACCTGGGCCGTCTTTTTCCAAGCGGCATCAACTTCGGCTCCGGAAGCTCCGGAGGCTTCGATCAACTCGGCACGCGACATCGCTACCAAGAGCGCCTCGAAATCGGCGAATTCGCCCACGTCTTCGTACTTAACGGATTCTTTGAGCTTCTCCGGACTAGCGAGAAGCTCATCGCTAAGCTCTACGCCTTCGTTACGGATTTTTAGTTTTTCCTCGTAGCGATCGGTCAGCCCGGCCAAGGATGCGCGCCACGCGAGCGAGCGTGCAGACTTCGGTTCTTCTTTGATCGCGGCCTTTAAAACCTTCGCGTCTTTCGGGTACGCGTTAACTTGCGCCGTCAGCAATTCGGGGGGTGTCGGCTTAATCTGCTTCAAGGCTTCGAGCGCTTCGCCGTAGCGGCCCGCACTAAGCAGCCGTTTCCCGAGGCGCAACAGCACTTCGGGATTTTTCTCCCGCGCTTTATCGCTGAGCTCGCGAATCGGCACCGGGTCGGCGGCGACGGAGCCGAAGAATTGCGTCATCGTGTCCATCGGTTGGTAGTCGATGATACGGCTAACTTCCTCTTGCTCGGGTGTAATGACCACCAACGCGGGAATGCCCTTGATCATATATTTCTCGACCAAAACGGAATTTTCAAAGCGATCGACGTCAACGCGCACTTTTATGTAGTCACCGGTTAACTTCTTGAACGACTCGGTCGGGAATGTTTCCATCTCGAGCCGTACGCAGCCGGGACACCACCGTGCCGAAAAATCGACGAGCAGTAACTTCTTCGAGGCCTTGGCTTCGGCAAGGGCGACCGCGTACTCATCTTCATAAAAACCGTGCTTATTTACCTTACCCTTGCCGGCTTCTTCATCTTTGCCTTTTTTACGCTTGCCCTTTTTCTCGGGCTTAGCGACCGCCGCGACCGGTAAGGTTTCCGCGCCGGTTTTAAGATCGAGAACCGAAGTTTCGCAAAAGGTAACCGCATCGTCGCAAACGTAGAGCGAAACCGTGCCGGTCTTAAAAGTTTTCGGCAGGCCGGTAAATTGGGCTTCCCGCGCCGTGAGCTTCGAGGCTTTGATCATCGTGCCGTCGACCGTTACGAGATTCGGCGCTTTTTCGTTGATGTGGAAGCCGTCTTTAACCGTAGCGGTGAAAACGCCTTCTTTAAGTTCGGTCTTCACTTGGCCAGCGGTGCGTGTGCCGGCGTAAGAAACACCGAATGAAAGAATCAAATTTAGAATGAAAATAAACATGTTGGCCCCCGATAATCTAAGCTAACCCTTTTGAGCTAGCGTTTCAATCGAGGGCGCAGGACGAGAAAATAATAAATGATGCCGGTCAACGCTCCACCTAGGTGAGCACCGTGACCAATGGGTAGCCCACCGCCGTTGGCCTGCGCAAAAACTCCCCAGACGTCGAGGCCGATGAAGGCCAGAGCGCCGAACATCGCCGGAAGTGGAATTAAACCAAACAACAAAATTTTCTCTTTAGGGAAGATGAGTGAAAAGAGCAATACCAATCCCGAGATGGAACCGCTCGCACCTACCGCGAGCATCTCGGGTTTGTGAACCACAAAAGCCGAGATCAAGCAGTGGCTGAGCGAACTTACGATACCGGCCACGATGTAGAACGAAAAAAACCTCCACCGCCCGAGCACTTGCTCCATGATCGAGCCGAAACTGTGGAGCACAAACATATTCAACGCGATGTGAATCAAAAAGTTGTGCGAAAAAACGGACGTGATCAGGTTGATGTAATGACCGTATTCAAGCAATTCCCAGCTCACGGTGAAGTGCTCGACCATGAACGGCACGTAGGCCTTCTGTGACCACGCGATGAAAACCGCCACGTTGATCAGAATAAAAAGTGGGACGAAGACAAGCCGCTTCGGGCGTGGCGTTTCAAAATACATTACGGATAACTACAGGAATAACATTTAGAGATAAATATTTTTGTTCAATGTCCGTACCATTGCGGCACAAGACGATGGTCGTGTGTCTCGCAACCCAAAATCCCGACTCGACTTATAGAAACTTGTGATGGCCACACAAAGGCGATCGCATACACGGCCGAGACGAGCGTCTAAAAATAGCTCGCGCATCCATGACGTAAGCCCAGTGTCTCATCTCAGATGCGGCGTTAACCACGCGGTTTAAATATCCTTGAAGCTACCGATACAAACTGAAGTCACCGCTTAGATCAACAGCCCTGGAGGTATTATGTTTCAGTTACGCAACGGCGTGAAAGCCCTTACCGCTTTCGCCTTCACCTTTGCATCCCTAACCGTTTCCTCGAATTCTCTGCAGCCCATGACCATGGAAACCCAAGAGGGTTACGATGTTCAGAGTCCGGCCGAAATCGAAGCCGCCCGCGCGCAGATCGAACGCGAATTCGGAAATCAAATTACTCCTTCATCGCTCGCGCCGATGCAACGCCAACGTATCCTCAACGCCTACGCTCACCTAGATCCCAAACACGAAGTGCCCTCCGATCTTCTTGCGGACGCGGTGGTCTACTTCGAAGCGAACAAAGCACGCTTCCCGAACCAAGCTTATATTTCGATCGTGGATTTTGCTAAACGCTCGAACAAGCAACGCTTCTTCCTCATCGACATGGTCAGCGGCGAAGTTACAAAGCACTGGACCACGCACGGTCTTAATTCGGATCGCAACGAGGACGGTTTCGCCGAAAGCTTCGGCAACGTCAACGGCTCGGGCAAAAGCTCACTCGGCTTTATCCGTACCGGCGAAGTCTACCACGGGAAGTTTAAACGCTCGGTTCGTCTCGACGGCTTACAAAGCACGAACTCGAACATCCGCATGCGCGCCATCGTTTTCCACGGGTGGGACGGCGTAAAAGAACAAGCTCGCATCCAGGGCCTGAGCTGGGGCTGCATCACCCTCGATTGGACCGTGAAAGACGGCGTCCTTGATAAAATCAAGGAAGGCAGCCTCATGTACGCCGGCGTATCGAAAATCAAATAGATTTCAGGTAGCTTCGGCGCCGAATCATGGGGTACCTTGTGCCCTGTGATTTTACTCAATACGCATAAATTAGAAAAAGGCTTTTCGGGTCGCACGCTCTTCCGCGACGTTAGCTTCGGCATAGGCGAAGGTGAACGTGTCGGTTTGGTCGGCCCCAACGGCGCCGGTAAATCAACCTTGCTCCGGATCCTCGCCGGCTTAAGCGAAGCCGACTCCGGCAACGTCTCACGTAAACGCGGTTTGCGCATCGGCTTCATGGACCAGACGCCTACCTTCAGCGAAGGCGCCACGGTCATGTCGTCTATCTTAGAAAAACTCGAAGATCCCAACGAAGGCATCGCGAAGGCCATGCAAATTATCGCGCATTTAAATCTCGGCGCGATTGAAGACAAGCCCGTCGAGGAATTATCCGGCGGCTGGCGCAAAAGGGTCGCTCTCGCACGCGAGCTTGCCACCGAACCCGAATTACTACTGCTCGATGAACCGACCAATCACTTGGACGTTAGCGGCATTCTCTGGCTCGAAGAATATCTGCGCCAAGCCCCGTACGCAGTCATGATGATTACCCACGATCGCTTATTCTTACAGCGCGTGGCCAACCGTATCCTTGATCTTGATCCGCGCAATCCGAATCATTTGCTTAGCGTGAACGGCGATTATGCCATGTTCGTCGAAGCGAAAGAACACGAGCTTAAGGCGCTTCAGCGCCACGAAAAAGTTCAGCGCAATCAATTGCGCCGCGAAGTCGAATGGCTTAGCCGTGGTTCGATCGCGCGCCAAACGAAACAAAGTGCCCGGATCGAGGCGGCCGCCGATTTGAAAGAGAGTGTTGAATCACTCAAAGCTCAGAACCGCCCCCGCGCGCTCGATATTGAATTCGGCCAGGCCGAACATTCGCCACAAAAACTTATGGACGCCGAAGGCTTACAAAAAGGCTACGACGGCCGCACGCTCTTTGATAAATTAGATTTACTGATAACGAAAAAAACCCGGCTCGCCCTGCTCGGTGATAACGGCAGCGGCAAATCTACGCTGATCAAAATTTTGCTCGGCCAGGAAAAGCCCGATGCCGGAACGATAAAACGGGCCGACCCTTTGGTGTACGCCCACTTCGAACAAAATCGGGACACGCTCGATTACTCGAAGAGTGTCTTGAAAAACCTTTGTCCCGAAGGCGATTACGTTCACGTGCAAGGTCAAGCGATGCACGTGCGCAGTTACCTTGACCGCTTTCTCTTCCCCGGCATCAAAGCCGAATTGCCCGTCAGCAAACTCTCGGGCGGCGAACAGGCCCGCTTACGGTTGGCGCAGCTGATGATGCAATCGAGCCAAGTCTTGGTATTAGATGAACCAACCAACGATCTCGACACCGAAACGCTCGAAGTGCTCGAGGGCGCGCTGCAAGATTACAACGGCGCGGTTATTCTCGTGACCCACGATCGTTACTTTATGGACGCGGTGGCCGACAATATCCTCGCCTTCCCGCCCAGCGAGCTGGAAAACCCGAATCTCGAAAAATTCGCCAGCTATTTCCAATGGGAAACTTGGTACCGCGAGCAAAACGAGAAGGTCCGGCAAAAGATGCGGGCCAAGAACTCCGGCGGCGGCACGAGCGAGAAGAAATTGCGCATGTCATTTAAAGAAAAGTTCGAACTCGAGAATATCGAAGGCGTCGTGATGAAGCTCGAACACGAGATCGCGCGTTTGACCGAACTGAGCCAAGATCCCACCATTCTATCGAATCATAAAAAGCTGAACGAAGTGCTCAAAGACTTAGGTAAACAGCAATCCGAGCTCGAAAAGAAATACGCCCGCTGGCAAGATCTCGAGGCCAGGAAATGATCGTAAGCCCGGCACGGGCCGCGGACGCGGCCGAGATCGCCGCGCTCGTAAACTCCGCATACCGCGGTGACACCAGCCGCTTCGGCTGGACCACCGAGGCCGATTACTTAGACGGCGCACGCATCGACGCGGCCCGGGCTCTCGAAATGATCCAATATGAAATGGGCCAAATCATTTTAGTATTGCGTGAGCGGGACGACGAGCAACTCCCTATTCTAGGTTGCGTTTATCTCGAGCGAAACATCATCGCCGAGGAGCCGGGTTGTTACCTCGGGTTGCTCACCGTGAATCCGAAAATGCAAGACCGTGGCTTGGGCCGCGTCCTTCTTGAGCGGGCCGAGGTCTTTGCGCGTGAGTGGGGCGCGAAGCGCATGAACCTCGGTGTGATCCAGTTACGGGGTACGCTCATGGCGTGGTACGAGCGCCGCGGTTATCGCCGCACCGAAATCATCCAGCCTTTTCCTTACGACCAGCCCGGCGCCGGCACTCCGAAACGTAAAGATTTGCATTTTATCTTTTTCGAAAAAGATCTCGCGCCTAGCCGGGATCAATAATCCCGTCCTGTTCAGCTTTACTTAATAAGAACGTGGACAAACGCCCCATCCCTCGCCTATTCGTTACTTGCTTAGGGGTGCGACTTTTGCAACAGTCCAAGCAAACCACGGAGGAGGAATAATAATGCAGAACTCCATTTTAATTGTTGATGATAGCGAAGACACATTGGAAGTGTTTCAGTCGACACTGGAAGAAGAAGGCTTTCTCGTTATGGCCGCGAAGAACGGCGACGAAGCACTCGAGATCTTAAAGAGCCAAGACTTCACCATCATGCTCCTTGATATCAATATGCCCGGTAAGACGGGCCTCGAAGTTCTTGAGGAGATGAAGTCACGCGGCCTCGGCCAAAACACGCCGGTGATGCTCGTCTCGGCGGTCGATAATTTAGGCTCGATGAAAGTCCCGTCCAACGTGATCGATACTTTGAAAAAACCATTCTTCTATCCTGAACTCATTCACAAGCTGAAGAGCGTTCACAAGTTCAGCTCGAAGCGCGCCCCCGAAGCGACGCTCTAATCCTCATGCTTTTGGTTCGGGCGGTGGTACGACTTTACCGTCCCGAAAATACCAAGTCCCCGCTTGTTTACGAAACTTTGAAATCTCGTGGTGGACCTCGTCGGTACCGTTCATTTTAAAAAACGCTTTGAATTCGACCGTGCCCTTATTGCCTTCATCGGTGGCGCGAAGAACGTCGAGTTTCGTGAATTCAGAATTGTTCATCCACTCTTCGGTCGAAGCGCGGTCTAAATCGGCGCGGGCTTGAGGATCGGTCGTCACGATGACGTAGTCTAAATTTTTTGTGGCGAAGGCCGAGAAGCGCGAGCGCATCAAAGCTTCGGGCGAGCCGGCGGCGCTCTTACCCTCGAGTAACGGTTGGCAACATTCGGCGAAAGATTTTGTGGAGCAGCAGTAACATTGTGTCATGCGATTTTATAACCGGCTTTATCCCCCGGCGCACTTTTTTTTTGCTAAAAGTCTTTTCGTTTCTAGCCTCGCGTGGGAACTTATCCTCATGAAATTAGAAGAAATATCGTTAGCGCACATGATTCCGTTCATTTCAATGATCGGTGACTACAAGGAGAACGATCCGGAAGCGCTGCCTTCCCTATTTCCTAATCAACGCCACTGGGACGCGGCCGAGTTTCGCAAGTTCGTTTTCCAAGCCGAAAAAGACAGGCTCGATTGGAAACCCGGCCCGAATCGCGTCTCCTACACGCGCTACGTTCTACTCGATGACGACGGGAGCATCGCGGGCCACGCGCTTCTACGTTTTCCACTCGACGACCGCACTTCGGTCGACGGGGGCAACGTGCGCTTCGCAACCCCGCCCTCTAAGCGCGGCGGCATGAACGAGGCCCACACGTTGAACAAAATGCTTTTCGAAGCCGTGCGTGCAGGGCTGGCGCGGATATTGGTCACGTGCTACGACGAAGGCGACGACGTCCGCAAACAAGCGATTGAAATGAATCGCGGCGAACTGGAAAACACCGTGCCCTCGCTCAAAGAACCGGGCCGAACGGTGCGCCGCTACTGGATTCGTTTCAGGTAAATTAATTTAGGTGACCTATGTTTAGATTATTGATTTTGTTCTTACTCATCACCGTCGGCTGCGCGCAAAAAACCATTCGCCCCGCGCGCGGCGAGATGACCCGCCTGCTTAAAGAGGCCGACTCAGACCACGACGATAAGATTACCGTCCTCGACCGGCCGCCGTCGTTCGTCTTGAAATGTGATTGCGGCAAGAAACTTGAAGTCAATGGCCCGTATGCTCTAAGCAATCTGCTGCAAGAATTGAAACTCGCTTCGATCGAAAATCGGAAAGAGATTGAGATCGCACGCGTCTTCGAGAATCCGGTCACTCGAATCTCTCGTTCGATTCGAGAACGCTATTGGAATAATCTGGTCCGCCAGGTGACGCCCGCTTCCCTCAAGCAAGTTCTGCAAGATTCCAAACTACCGAACCAAAAAGAATTTTATCTCTACATTCCCGAGAAGGACGTCTTCGCGCTGCAGTCTTTTAAGGCCGCGGCGGCAGATCCCGCACTTCGCATGAAAGTCGTCCCGTTGCCCGATAAACTCGACCTTAATTTCATGCGTTCGATCGCCGACCGGCACGGCTTACTCTACCTTCCGCAGCCCTACGTGGTTCCCGGCGGCCGGTTCAACGAAATGTACGGTTGGGACAGTTACTTCGAATCTCTCGGCCTTATCCACGACGGACGAGTCGAACTCGCACGCGCCATGGCCGACAACTTCATTTACGAAATCGAGAATTACGGCAAAATCCTGAATGGGAATCGCACGTATTATCTCAACCGGTCGCAACCGCCGTTTCTCACTTCGCTGATCCTCGCCGTTGACGAAGCGCAACCCAACAAAGCCTGGCGGGAAAAAGCCACGCGCGCCGCTATCCAAGAATACAATGAAGTGTGGATGAAAGGCGACCGGCTAACCAAAATCGGGCTGAACCGTTACTACGGCAGCGATTTTGGAGTACCGCCGGAAGTCGAGCCCGGCCATTTCGATGACATTTTGAAACCGATCGCCGCCCGCCACAAAATGACGATCGCGAAATTAGTCGACCAGTACAACGAAGGAAAACTCGAAGACGACCAGCTCAAGGAGATCTTAGCGCACGACCGCGCCGTTCGTGAATCAGGCCACGATACGACTTACCGCTGGAAAGTAAGAAACGAAGACCGCGCCGCCGACTTTCTCACCGTCGATCTCAACGCACTTTTGTATAAGTACGAGGTTGATCTCGCGGTCTTGACCGGCGACTCTTCATGGAAGACCCGAGCCGAGACCCGCAAAGCTCTCATGATGAAATACATGTGGGACGATTCGCAAAAAATCTTTACGGATTATAATTGGCGCGAAAATTTTCGCTCACCGTTCGTAAGCGCAACCGCCTTCTATCCATTATGGGCCGGGGTGCTAGATCAAGAACAAGCTAAGAAATCAATTCACGCGCTAGTGAGCCGGCTCGAAGCTCCGGGTGGCTTACTTTCGAACGACGAAGCTTCGCAAAAGTCGGTCAACGCCGGCAAGAAACAACGCCAGTGGGACTACCCGAGCGGTTGGGCTCCGCACCAGATGATCGCTTGGCGAGCACTTAGAAGTTATGGCGAGACCGAAACGCTAAATCGTTTGATTTACAAGTGGCTCTACATGATCACGAAGAACGCCCACGACTACAACGGTACGGTTCCTGAAAAATACGACGTCGTAAAGCGATCGCACGCCGTCTTCGCCGAGTACGGCAACGTCGGCACCGACTTCGCTTACATCACGCAAGAAGGTTTCGGCTGGATGAACGCAGCTTACCAGGTCGGATTGAGTGAACTGCCCAACGAACTTAGGATATCGCTCGAACAGCTTGTCCCGCCCGAGCAACTTAAGAAATAATTAATTCGCGCGCGCCCAAGGATCCGCCGCGACCGAGCGCGGAAGAATGATCGCCGGCGTTCCCGCGTTCAAAGAATTTACGGGATACAATTGCGTAGGCATCACGGCCGGTGCGGGCGCGGGTGCCGGCGCGATAAAAGCCGTATTCATCGTTGATAACAATTGCGGCTGTTGGCAAAGCTGCATGACCTGCCCGGATAAATTTTGTGCGTAAGCCGGCGGAAGCTGAGTCGTCGGATAAGCAACCGGCATCCCCGGCGCGGCTTGCACAAAAGGCACTTGCTGACCGTTGTTGCCGTACATAACGACCTTCTGCATGCCGGTGGCGTCGGTATAGCAACGGACTTCCTTCGGCTTCTCCTGTTGCATACCAAACAGCAAACCAACCCCGCCCATCATCGCGAGCATGGTACCCATCTGACAGCCTTGGGTGCCGGAGCTTTTGCCGCACGAAGTGATCATCGCCCCGAGCCCGCCGCCCATCATTACGGCCGAAAGCATTTTCAAAGTATCCTTTGAATCGGCGTGCGCCGCCGGATTAACGCTCGCGAGAGATGCCGCCAAGATGAGACTTTTGATTCGCATGTGATACCTCCGTAGGTCCGGGATCATGTATTGCAAAATCGTCGCGCACTCCTTGCGCTTTGATTGGCAACTGAACGTCTAAGGTTCAGCCGCCGTCTAGAGGTTTGCCGTCTCAAATTGAGACAACCGGCCTTGCGGCAAGAACCGGCGGCTGCGTACAATTTTAAAATGCGCAACATGACTCTGCTTCAACGGTTGATCGCCGCCCTCCTTCTCTCGGCTCTTACAACCTCGTGTACGACAACTTCACGGAACAGAAGCAGCGAAAAAACACCCGAGATCGTCGAGATCATCATCACCCCGCCCGCCGAGGAACCGGCTAAGCAGGCGCCCGTACCGAGAGTCACCACGGTTCACGATTACGAATTCATCGATCACAAATATTTCGTCGTTTATTACGACCGCAAATACCGGCTCGCCCGCTGGGTGAAGTACGAGCTCACGAAGGAACAGGCGGGCGCCCACTCGGCCAAACGACGCAATAAATTCCGCGCCGACCCGCTCCTGCAGAACCGCGGGGATATTGCCGTCTTACCGAAGGAATACCGTAAGACCGGTTACGACCAAGGCCACCTCGCCCCGTCGGCCGACTTTGCCTACAGCCAGGAAGCGAACGACGAAACCTTCGTGATGTCGAACATGGTCCCGCAAAAACCAAAACTCAACCGCGTCGCTTGGCGCATGCTCGAAGAAAAAGTAAGACGCTGGGCGTGCGGCGAAGAGAAAATAACGGTGATCACCGGCCCGCTACTCGATAAAAAAATGGACACGCTCCCGACCGGCCTACCCATCCCCACCGAATTCTTCAAGATCATCCACGACGAAACCCCACCAAAAAAATCAATCGCCTTCATCTACAACCAATCCGACTCCAAAAACGTCCTGAAGAACCGCATCGTCACCCTCTCAACAATCGAACTCCGCACGGGCGAAACCTTCACCCCACCCGACGCCACCGCGGAAGCCACCCGCACCCCATCCCAATCCACCCCCTGGAAAGAATGCACCCCATAAATTGTGTCTTCATTCTCATTCCTCCATTCTCCATTCTCCATTCTCCATTCTCCATTCTCCATTCTCCATTCTCCATTGACGATCTTCATCTCCCCTCCTCCTGTCTCTTCTTTTTTCCGCTAATTTCTCATCTCTTCTCAATATTCTTCCTCCCCCTAAAACAAATCCTCCCAACTACGTAACTCTTGCGGCCGCGGACGGCCGCAAGAAGGCCTTCTCAAGGACGGACAAACCCCGCACCAAAAAAATCAGCCCCACCCAACCGGAATCACCACATACAACCCAACCAAAGTATCAAACAAAATTAGCTTAACAGGGAGCGATGGTTTCAAAAAACACTCCTCCTAGATAAGCACCCCCACGCCCACGTCCCAAACCTCACTCAGTCCAATCAAATATCCTTCAACCTTAATCCGATCTCGCATCACGTAACTCCTGCTCTCCTCCCCACCCTCCCACCAAGCCAATACGCCCATCGCAGCCGGAATCCGGACGCTAGCCTACAAAAGATACAAACAAGATTAGTTGAATTAGGAGCGATGGTAACGTAGAACAAAGCATGCGTAAAACACAGCAGGAATTCAGAGGCGAAGGTTTTAAAAAGCAGAACGATGCTTTCGGCGGTGAATTACTTAAAGGCAACCCAAAAACAAAACGCCCACTCCATTCGAAACTACCGATTCACTTAACGTTACGCGCACGAAAGAGTGCGTTGCGATTACCGGCGACGTACGCGAAAGTGCAAGACACCATCCGCAGAGTGGCGCACAAGCACGGCGTGAAGATTTATAAACAAGCGAACGTGGGTAATCATCTGCACCTAGCGATTAAAATTCCGCACGTGGCGAGGTGGGCGGCGTTCATACGGGAACTGACGGGAAGAATCGCGATCGTTTGCCGTGCGTGGGCGGGCAACGTCGGTTTTTGGATGTTCCGTCCGCATACGCGCATCGTGCGCGGTTGGCAAAAAGCTTTCCGCATCGTGAAGGATTATATCGGACTGAACCAGCTCGAGGCCGAGGGAATTATTTCGCGCAAGGAGATCAAAAACTTACGCGACTTGCGCGCCATATTCGCAAATACCTAAACAAGACCTTTTAAAACTTCATCCATCATCGTCTTCGCGTCACCGAAGAGCATGCGGGTGTTCTCTTTGTAAAACAAAGGATTGTCGACGCCGGCGTAGCCGGTGGCCATCGAGCGTTTCGACACGATGACGGTTCGCGCCTTCCAAACTTCGAGCACGGGCATTCCGGCGATGGGGCTGCCCGGATCTTCCAGTGCCGCGGGATTAACGATGTCGTTGGCGCCGATCACGACGACGACGTCGACGTCCGGAAAATCCGCGTTGATCTCGTCCATTTCAAAAACGATATCGTACGGAACCTTAGCCTCGGCCAACAAAACATTCATGTGCCCGGGCATGCGGCCGGCAACGGGATGAATGGCGAAACGCACGTTGCAGCCTTTCTTTTTCAAGATCGTAGAAATCTCGAAGAGGATATGTTGCGCGTGGGCGACGGCCATTCCGTAACCGGGCACGACGACGACGTTGCGGGCGGCACTCAAGAGATCGGCGGTCTCGGCCGCGCTGATGGGCGTAACCTCACCCTGCGGAGTAGCGACACCGGCGGGCGAAGGGCCCGCAGCCCCCAAACCACCTCCGAAGCCTCCCGCGATCACGCTTAAGAACTGCCGGTTCATCGCCGCGCACATGATGTACGACAAAATCGCGCCGCTCGATCCGACTAACGCACCGGTGACGATCAGCAAGTTATTGTGCAACATGAAACCGGTCGCGGCCGCGGCCCAGCCCGAATATGAATTAAGCATGCTCACGACCACGGGCATGTCCGCACCGCCGATCGCCATCACCATGTGTACGCCGAACAACAACGCGAGCACGGTCATCGCGCCCAGAGCAATGACGGCATCACCGGGCGTCCCGGCGCTCAAAAAACGGTAACCAAGACCCAAGCAAGTCACGGCGATCGCAAGATTTAACCAGTGACGTCCGGGCAGCGTGAGCGGCTTGCCTCCGATTTTTCCGTTAAGCTTGGCGAACGCGATGATCGAACCTGAGAAAGTCACCGCGCCGATCAGAATGCCCAAATACACTTCGATCTCGTGAATGACTTTTTCGGCACCGACGAGGACACCGGGCTCTAGAAAATTATTGAAACCGACAAGCACCGCCGCGAGCCCCACAAAACTGTGAAGCATCGCCACCAATTCAGGCATCGCGGTCATCTGAACGCGTTTTGCGAGCAAAGTTCCGATCAAGGCGCCGGCAAACATGGTGGAAAATAAAACGCCGTACGAGACCACCAACGGGTTCAAGACGGTAACGAGCAAGGCGACGGACATCCCTACGATCCCGTAAAGATTCCCGCGCCGCGAAGATTCCTGATTCGATAATCCACCGAGCGACAATATAAAGAGGATGCTAGCCCCGAGATAAAGTGCGACTGAAATTCCCTCGAACATGTGACCTACTTCCGGAACATCGCGAGCATGCGATGGGTGACGAGAAAGCCGCCGGCGATATTGATAGTTGAAAGTAAAACGGCGATGCCCGCCAAGATTTGCACGACGGGATTCGGTGACGAGATCTGAAGGATCGCTCCAACGACGATGATCCCGCTGATCGCATTAGTGACGCTCATCAACGGAGTGTGCAACGAAGCTTTCACGTTCCAGACAACCATGTAGCCGACGAAAACCGCCAGGGTAAATACGGTAAGTTGAGTAACGAAAGCCGCCGGTGCGTACTGCCCGATAAAGATAAGGGCGCCGCCCCATAAGCTAAGCGTGGTCCAAAGCGCCAGGGGACTCATCGGCACGGCCGCGGCCATGCCGTGACCGACGGCTGCCTTCGAGGGAGCGGGCGCCGATTTCGCAACAACCGGCGCCATCGAAAGTTTAGGCGGCGGCGCGGGCCAGATGATCTGCCCGTCTTTGATGACGGTCGTACCCCGCAAGACTTCGTCGTCCATATTCAAAGCAACGCTGCCGTCCTTAAGCGGACTTAATTCTTCGAGCAATCGCCAAAGATTATTCCCGTAAAGCTGACTCGCTTGCTTAGCTAAGCGTGATGGTAAATCCGTATAGCCGATGATCGTAACGCCGTGTTTGACGACGACTTTTCCGGGCTCGGTTAATTCGCAATTGCCCCCTTGCTCGGCCGCCATGTCGACGATCACGCTACCCGCCTTCATCGACTGAACCATATCGGCCAAAATCAAACGCGGCGCGGGCTTACCGGGAATCAAAGCCGTCGTGATAATGATGTCCACGTCTCGCGCCTGCTCGGCGAATAACTTCATCTCGGCCGCGATAAATTCGGGGCTCATAGTTTTTGCGTAACCGCCCGCGCCCGAACCTTCTTCGGCAAAATCCAGTTCGAGAAATTCTGCGCCCATGCTTTGCACTTGTTCTTTGACCTCGGGCCGGGTGTCGAAGGCACGAACGATTGCCCCGAGGCCGCCCGCCGTTCCGATCGCGGCCAAACCCGCAACTCCGGCACCGATGACCATAACCTTTGCCGGCGGAACCTTACCCGCCGCGGTGATTTGCCCGGTGAAAAAGCGGCCGAAATGATGAGCCGCTTCGATAACCGCGCGGTAGCCCGCGATATTCGCCATCGAACTCAACGCATCCAATTTTTGCGCACGTGATATTCGCGGAACGCAATCCATCGCCAAGACATTCACTTTTTTTGCGGCAAGCTTAGTCAACAAATCGGAATTCTGCGCAGGCCAAATGAAGCTGATCAGTGTTTGCCCGGGCCGTAAGCGCTCAATCTCCGACGCTTCGGGCGCGCGCACTTTCAAAATAATATCGGCGATCGACCAAAGCTGCGCGGCCTCGCGAACGACTTCGCCGCCCGCCGTTTGAAACGCGGCATCCGAAACATTCGCGGCCTCACCCGCCCCGCTTTCGAAGCTTACCGTGAATCCAAGCTTTTTGATTTTTTCGACGACGTCAGGGGTAGCGGCGACGCGTTTCTCGCCCGATTGAACTTCCTTGGGTATTCCAATTCTCATGCTTATCTCCTGAAGTGTCCCAGGCAATAGCACGGCAATTTAGGGCTTGGCCAACTGATCCTTTAATGGTGTATACACGGGTCATGATTTCCTACCAGGTCTACAAAGTTCTGCATCTTGCGGGTGTGTTTATGGTCGTCATGTCCCTGGGCGCGATGGTTTTGCACGCGGTCAACGGGGGCGGCAAAAACCATCCGTTTCGAAAACAAATGGCGAGCACCCATGGCCTCGGATTGCTGTTGTCTCTCGTTGCAGGTTTTGGATTGTTGGCAAGATTGGGTTTCGTACACAACCAGTGGCCGCCCGGCTGGGCGCTTACGAAAATGGGAATATGGATTGTCTTCGGTGGGCTTTCGAGTGTGCTGCTTAGAAAACCTAAATTAGCCAAGCCGCTCTGGCTTGGCATCATCGTTCTTTTTACTTCGGCCGCTTACCTCGCGAACTACAAACCTTTCTAAAGGTCTATTAAGCGTTCGCAAAGTCCATGCGGTCGTAGGCGTCTTTCGCCTTATTCAACTGAACTTCTTGGCTCTCATCGATCAGGGTAACGAACACCCCGTGCTCGTCGGGACCGATCAAGTGATCACCGCTTGTGCGGCGGGCGTTACCGTAAGATTGGATGACGCCGATCGCGATACCGACCACGACGAAGATCAATCCACCGACTAGGGCGAGCTCTTTTTTGTAGGCGTAATCGAGTAAGAAAGAAGTCGTCACAAAAATTAAACCGCCCATGAACACACCCGCGAGCGCACCGAGCACGGCCCACATCAAGGCCGAACGTTTCATCTCGGGAGGGTTCACGTTGTTCCGTTTAACTGCGTCCTTATCGTTCGGTGAAAGCACGCGAATTTGCTCGCGCGGGATACCGGCGCTGACTAACGCGCGAACGGCATCTTGGATTTTGTTGGCATCGTAGAATTTGGCGAAAGAATAAACTTTATTTTTCATACCCATCAATAAAGCACCGCCTGTGCCAAGACGCGTGTCGCTTAAAAGCTAGCGCGCCCTGGATGACTAGGGAATTTTGCCCCTTAGCCGGGTCTAGGTTGTCCACAACGCGAGCAGCGTCCACATGATAACGACAACGACGAGACCACCCGAGTACGCCAACATACGGTGAAAAATATTATTGTAGGTCAGATGAATCACCGCCTGCGCATACCGGAAAGAAACAAACGCCCAGGCCAAGCACACCATAACCGGCCCGTCTAATTGAGTAATCATCGCGATGAGACAGGCGATGAAGAAGAGCACCGGCAGTTCAAACAGATTTATGAAATGTCGTGCGGGTATCGCGGCGTATTCCGGCATTTCACCGCCCCCGCACATCGCGCGAAAGTATTTAAAATCTAGCGCTTTTGTACGAACCGCTTTCACGCGGGCCCGGAACATGACGACGGCAATGACCGGCGTGAGCAGAAACATAAAATACATCGGTAGAATCATGGAAGCATTAGATCGAAGCCTCCACGAGGGCGTCAAGATCGATGCGTTGGCTTTCAAGCTTCGGCTGCGATTTAGGTGTTTTCAAACAGTTGTCGCAACGATGGCAGGCTTCGGCATTCTCGATACCCAAATGCTTAGCTAGCAAAACTGAACGGCATAAAGCGGACTGCGCGTACCGGGTCACGAGCTTCATCGCTTCCGCATCTCGTTTTTGCGCGCGCTTATCCTTACCTAAAAACAGAAGCGAACAGCGGGTAGGCTCCCCGTCGGTGCCGGCGCACGAGGTCTCACGACTGTAATCTTCAATCGACACAGGGTAATTGTAATGAACAACCATGCGCACGTGAAAGCCGCGAACCTCCGAGCTACAATCTTTACAGACGATGAGAACCGCGGGCCGGCCTAGTTCAAAGTTTCTTAGATTCTCCAGACGTTCGGCCGCACGCATGCGTTGATGATAGCGTAGAGAAGTGATTCCGCGCTCATTCAAGAATTTGTGAACGTAATCGGCCGCCTTGCTTGTCGCACAGTAGACTATAGTGCGCCCCGACTGGGACTTTAAAAGCTCGAGCAGTTTAAAGTCTTTTGACTCTTCCGATTCGAGCAACTGAGATTCGTAAAAAATATTTTCGTGAAGCGCATGAAAAGCGGGTGTTGAATTCATGCCGCCGAATTGTGCAAAGTCAGCGCCAGCGAACGCAGACGGCTTTCTCAACAAAAACCGTCCGCGCGAACGCATAATTCCCCAAGCGGGACTTTCGCGAACTTAGACCAGAGTCAGTTTCACTTCGATGTTGCCGCGGGTCGCGTTGGAGTACGGGCACACCGTATGGGCTTTTTCGACGATCGATTGCAAGGTGGCTTTGTCTAAGCCGGGCGCCGCGATCTTCAATTCTACCTCGATACCGAAACCACCCGGGATTTGCCCGATGCCGACGATGCCCTCGATTGAGGTGTCGTCCGGTAATTTCGTTTTCTGCTGGCCGGCGACGAACTTCATAGCGCCGATGAAGCAAGCCGAGTAACCGGCCGCAAACATTTGCTCGGGGTTCGTTCCCGCGCCGCCGCCGCCACCCAACTCTTTAGGGGTCGTCAACTTGACGTCGACATCGCCGGCTTCGGTTTTCGTGCGGCCGTCACGGCCACCCGTTGATTTCGCTTTTCCGCGATAAAGAACCTTCTCGAGTTTCACAGATACCTCCATATTGGTAAGCGGTAAAAGTAACCGCGTTAAATTCTACTGGCAAACTTTTCGAAGGAATTGTTAAGGCTTCGGCTTAAGGTCTTCGTCGGTAAGATCCGTGACGCTGCCGTAATCACGAAAACCGAGGAACCACGAATCGGTTCCCTTCGGGTAAGCGGGATTGCCGTCTTGATCGGTAGTGACTAAGTCGCGCATGAAGATCCAAGCGTTCTCGCCGCCGGTGCAAGTGATGTTCAGCCACTCGTCTTGCGGCTTTTCCATTTTTTCAAGATCGTAAGTCATTTTCTCGAGCAAGCTTTGATCGGCCATATACTCTTTGCCTTTGTAACGGACCTTGAACCAACCTTCGGAACCGTAGATCAAGTATTCGACGAGTTCGCCCTTGGCAACGGTGACCTGACCTTCCGATTTATCGCCGATCTTAACGTCTTCGTTCGCGACCATCGGAATAATCTGGGCGGCGGTAATATACTTTGCGGGACGTGCCGAATTCCAAGGATGATAATTTGCGCGGAAAGGAACCGCGCATTGAATGCTGACGGGAAGATCTGGATCCATACCCGCGCGCGCCGGTAAGACCACGCCCTTCTCCCGCACAGAAATTCCGTTCGGGTACTCACCCGACCAAAATTCAGTTTGGTACCAAGTGTTGTCGTAAGCGGCCCACGCGCTTACGCTAAATAATAATGATGCTATAGCCACGAGCGATTTCAAAGCGGTCATCCTCACCCTCCTCAGGTTGATAGTGTTTTGCGCGAGACTACCCACCCCGGCCCAATTCCGTCACTCTTATCGAGGCCTTAAACACCGCTTCCCCGGCGGCGACCGCGTAAAATCGAGCCCAGCGTTTGCATTCTTATCTTTCATGATCAACCGTCTCGTTTTATTTACTTTAGCATTGGCTATGGCCGTACCCGCGTTCGCGACGGCGAAGTCATCGGTCCACGCATCTAACTTGATCATTACCGTGAGCCTCTCGAAGCATTCGATGACGATTCAAAAAAACACCCGAAAGAGCCGTCAGGTTTTGACCGCGTGGATTATTCCGGTTGCGGCCGGCACGATTAAACCCGGAAATTATAAATTACAGCGCATGACCGACCGTTACCAATCCCAAGGCGGCAACGTCATTTTAGAAAACGTCGTTCGCACCGACGGCAATTTCAACGTCCGTACGACGCGCATGTTTCAGGAATGGCGCGAATCCGGCCGTCCCGCCGTGCACGCGATCGTTCTCGACAGCGAAACAGGTTCATTGCTTTTCACGACCATCCGCACTTACGGGATCGATAAAGCACTGCTCCGCGTGATCCCCTAATCAAACTGGCAGGCTTCGTGCAATCCACCTGATCAGAACAGGAGGATTTATGAATCCAAATATCTCTCAGGTTGCCGGAACGGTAATCGCACCCAAAGTACTGCGCGCGTTTCGTTTTAGCTGGTTGGTTTACGGAGCCATTGCCTACTATGGTCTTCGCTTTATGAGTAAACGTGGAATTTTTCCCGACCAAGCCGATGCGGCTTTGAACGTTATCGATCGTGGACTCGGGGCATTGAAGAACCAAGTGGGACTTGGCGGCACCACTCAGCAAGCCGATACGCTTCATTAGTACGCGTTGATAGACGGCCCGAGCCCAATTATGGTCGAATGCGGCAATGAATCTTGCCGAATATCACCGGAAAAGGCTCGAGGCGCGTTCTCACCTGCCCGTTTTCCGACAAATCTGTTTCACCTGCCGTCAGCCGGATTTTAGCTGCTTCTGCTCGTGGTTAAAACCATTCGATCCGCAAATGGACTTCATTATACTTACCCACCCGATCGAGCATCAGCGTCGGATCGCTACGGGCCGAATGTCCCATCTCTCGTTGTTGAATTCACAGCTTATCGTCGGCCACGATTACACAAAAAATGCGGCGCTTAACCGTGTACTTGAAGACCCGGATCGCCACTGCGTAATGCTTTACCCGGGGCCCCGTTCGCAAAATCTTTCGCCGATGAAAGCTGCGGAAAGACGCGCCCTTTTTCCCCAACGAAAAAGATTAACGATCCTGGTGATCGACGGCACTTGGTCCACCGCCCGCAAAATGGTTCACCTGAGTCAAAATCTTAAAGCGGTTCCGCGGATTTGTTTTACGCCCCCGACTCCGTCAAATTTCCGGGTCCGCCAACAACCTCGTGCCGACTGCTATTCGACGATCGAGGCCATACATCACACGCTTGAATTGCTCGGTCCCGCGATGGGCTTAGCCGAGCAAGAACGCCCGCAGGACGGGCTATTATTCGTGTTCGACCGCATGGTCGACCGGCAGCTCGAGCTTGCCCATTCGGGACGCCCCAGTCGACGCAAATATTTTTAGTTTATACTTTAAGGTTTAGAAGCGAGGCCGCGGACATCGATTCGGTGGAGCTTCTTCAGCAGCTCGGGCATGGGACCGGAAGCGAAGTTATGCTTCGGCCCGCCCTTCCCCATGCGGAAGCCACCTTCAACGAGCGTGAAAACATCGGCCCGGTCCAGACCGATCATCCGCAGCTTGGTGCCGTCATCGCAAAATGAAAGCGGACCATCTTTGCGGATGGGATAAAGATCGAATAGCCCCGATGTAAAGAAGCTGATCGTTAGATTGTCGTCGAGGGCGCTGATGATGACGTAGGAGCCTTTAGTTTCATTCACCATCGCGATTTGGCGGTCGGCGCTGAATAAAGGTTTCAATGCTTTTAGATTCTCGCTCCGGTCCAGGTCGGTGAAGCTAACCGCGCAGATATCTCCGGCCGCGAATGCCGCCGTCGAACTTACGGCAAAAACGGTAATGAGGAGAAGCGAGGTAAAAACAGCCACTGTTTATAGGATACAGGAGTTTCGTGAATAAAGATGGACCCGGCCCTAATAAATGCGTCTTATTGGGAAAACTCCGCCAAAGACTCCTCCGGTGAGGTGGCGATCACTGTGCGCGTTCGGCACTGAGGTTGATGATTTCGCCGTCTTCAACCTCGTAGCTGATTTCGATCGGATTGCAGCAAACTTGGCAATCTTCGATGTAAGACTGCGTGCCGTAAAGTTCTTCGAGCACCATCGAAATACTCTGCCCGCAGTAAGGACAGGTAAAAAACTTTTCGGCTTCAAATTCCATTTTTATCCGTACGGCTGACGTACCAGGAGCCCAAACCCGCCGTCGCCAGAATCGCGAAGATGACGAGCAAAGACACCCAGCTCGGGATTTTGACGAAATCAACGATCAGCATCTTTGTCCCGATGAACGCCAAAATTGCGGCCAAGCCGGGCTTAAGGTAACGGAGTTCGTTGAGGCCGTCCGCGAGCACGAAGTACAACGCGCGCAAACCTAGGATCGCGAGAATATTCGAGGCAAACGCCACGAAAGAATCCTGCGTGACCGCGAATACCGCCGGGATCGAATCGACCGCAAAAACGAGATCGGTCGCTTCGATCACCACGAGCGCCATGAATAATGGAGTTACCTTAAGGATGCCGTTATCTTTCACGAAGAAATGCGCGCCCTCGGTCTTTTCGGTGGTGGGCACGATCTTACGGAGCAAACGCAGCGACCAGTTTTCTTTCGCGTCGATCTTTTCATCACCGTCGCGCAAAAATTTAATCGCCGTGATTACTAAGATTGCGCCGAATATGTAGAGAATCCAGTGGAAGTGGTGCAACAGCTGCGCACCCGCGATGATAAAGATAGCGCGCAGAACGATCGCGCCGAGCACGCCGTAAAAAAGAATTCGGTGTTGATATTCACCCGGCACGCGGAACGAGCCGAAGATCAATAGAATCACGAAGAGATTGTCGACGCTTAAACTTTTCTCGACCAAATAGCCGGTCAAGAATTCAAGCCCCAGTTCGGTTCCATATTGATGAGCAAACCAAGCGTTAAAGATCAAAGCGATCGTGATCCACAATCCGCTCTCGAGCAACGCGGCCTTGCGCGACACCTTGTGGTGCCCACGGCCGAACAGACTTAGGTCGACCGCGAGGAGGACGACGATGCCGATTGTAAACGCGATCCATAACCAGGTGGGGGCGACGGTAAGTTCCATAAGCCTAAGGGTAAGCGTATTGATACTTTTAAGAAATTAGATAATAGGGCGGCTAACGCTTCGCTTATTTCAAAGTGAAGGTCTTCATCAACTTCACTATTTAAGAGTAAAGCTCTTCATGAGCTTTACCGCGATTGGGTTTTCGACTTTGCGTTCGGCCGCGACGAGCCAGACTTCTTCGTGCACGCCTTCGAGCCGGCCGATGCGTTTCAGTGCTCCGTCTTTAAAATCGCCGACTTCGGACAACGGCGCCATGCCCAAGCCGTGGGAAGCGAGCGTTCGCTGCAAAGACGTATCTTGAGTCTCCGCCACCGGCGAGATCGTAATGTCTTGCAGTTTAAAATAGTGATTTAGATCGTGACGGAGCTTCGAGTGCAACGTCGGCATGACCATGGGTTTTCCCTCAAGCGATTGGGGAAAAGATTTTTTAAGGTCGACGAACTTTGCCGAGCCGTAGATGGATACCGGCAATTTCGCTACCGATTTCGAGAACACTTGGCTGCGCTCGATCGCCGGCGCGGGGAAGTTCGATAATATTAAGTCGATGCGGTGGGCGTAAAGCTCCCGGAAGAGCTCATCGCCTTTGCCTTCTAAAATCGACACGGTACACGGCCCTGCCTTATAAGCTTCCATGACCAACGCGAGCGTTACGCTTTTAGGGACGCTATCCAGCGCGCCGATTTGTAAGTGGGTTTGGTTCCCGAGCGAGCGGTCCTGCAAAACCTCGATCATCTCGTCACCGAGACGGAAGATTTCGTTGGCGTAGTCCAACGCCGCACGGCCCGCTTCCGTCAGGACCATTTTCCGGTTGCGGCGGTCGAACAACGGCTTGCCGACCATTTCTTCGAGTTGTTTCAGTTGCAGGCTCAACGTCGGTTGGCCCAACCGTAACTTTTCGGCCGCTTTCGCTATTCCACCCTCGTTGGCGATTTCACGAAAATAGTATAGATGATGGTAGTTCAGCCATTGCACGAGACACTCGCTTTGTTAGATCGGTTCGCTTCGTTTTTCTAAAAGCAAATGATCAAACTTATCGACTTTTAAAATGTTTTCGTCAAGGGTAGTATCACTTTGTACTGGAGGTACATTTTTATGACTTGGATTAAACGCATTGGTTTGTTCCTTACGGTGAACATCCTTGTGATGATCACTATATCTTTTATTCTTAATATCTTGGGCGCGGGCCGTTTCTTGACGGCGCAAGGCCTGAACATGGGCGCGCTCATGGTTTTCTGTTTGGTGTGGGGTATGGGTGGAGCGTTCATCTCGCTCGCGATCTCGCGCATGATGGCTAAGTGGATGATGGGCGTAAAAGTGATTGCCCCCGACGAACGCGATCCAGAACTGCGCGCGCTTGTGCAAACCGTTCATCAGCTGGCGCAGGCCGCACGTCTGCCGAAGATGCCCGAAGTCGGGATTTACGAATCACCCGAAGTGAACGCGTTCGCGACCGGGCCGACGAAGGCACGCTCGCTGGTCGCGGTTTCTAGCGGTTTGCTTAACCGCATGAACGACGATCAGGTGAAGGGCGTACTTGCGCACGAAGTGGCCCACATCGCCAACGGCGACATGGTCACGATGACGCTCATTCAAGGTGTAGTGAATGCGTTCGTTATGTTCCTAGCGCGGATTATCGCTTACGCCATCACCATGTCCCGCGGCAGTGATTCCGAGGAACGTGGCAGCCCTATGCTCTTCTATCTCGTCACTTTCGTGCTCGAGATGGTTTTCATGGTGCTCGGATCAATCGTCGTGGCTTGGTTTTCTCGTCTACGTGAGTTCCGGGCCGATGCCGGCGGGGCGCGATTTGCGGGCCGCGAGAACATGATCGCCGCGCTTCAAGGGCTTCAGCGTACCGTTATGGAACCAGTAGATCAGGAACATGCGCAACCTGCGCTGGCCGCGATGAAGATTTCGTCCAAGCCCGGTGGTTTTGCGTTGCTCTTCTCTACCCACCCGCCGCTTGAACAACGGATTGAGCGTCTTAAGACGATGAGAATCTAATCTGGGCGTGTGAGTTTTAGACGATCCACTACAATTTTCACGAAAAGGCTCCTCCGGGAGCCTTTTAACGTAGGCGAGGCACGATCTCGCCTTTTCTTTTTTCAGCTCCACCCATTTTCGTTGAGTTGTGGTACACACCTTTCCTCACTCTATAGAAAATAAGTTAGGCAGGATCTCTTGGAAACTTTCGCAGAACTATCATTAACGCCCGAAATTCAACGCGCCATCGACGAACTTGGTTACACCAAGCCTAGTCCGATCCAAGCGCAAGCGCTCCCGATTCTCCTCGGTGAGAGCACGGATTTCATCGGGTTAGCCGCCACCGGTACCGGCAAAACCGCGGCCTTTTCGATTCCGCTTCTTTCCAAGATCGATCCCACCGTTAAAGGTGTTCAAGCCATCATCCTTTGTCCCACTCGCGAACTCTGCATGCAGGTGTCGGGGCAAGTAAACCTACTCGGTAAATACAAAGGCATTCAGGCGCTCCCCATTTACGGTGGTGCCGGTTATGATGAGCAGTTGCGTGGCCTCAAGAAAGGCGTTCCCGTTGTCGTCGGAACTCCCGGCCGCGTGATCGATCACTTGAATCGTAAGACTCTGCACCTTGATAAAGTACAGATCGTCGTCCTCGACGAAGCGGACGAAATGATCTCGATGGGTTTCCGTGAAGATATGGAAACGATCTTGGCTACCGTGCCCGAAGATCAAAACAAAACTTGGTTATTCTCGGCCACGATGAGCGGCCCCGTTCGCACCGTCGCCAACCAATTTTTGACGAAGCCTAAACAAGTTCAAGTCAACCGTACCGAAATGCTTTCGAGCGGCGTTGAGCAAATCTGCTACATGACCCAAGAAAAAAATAAGCCCGAAGTGCTTTGTAAACTGATCGACGCCGCCGATGATTTTTACGGCGTTATCTTTTGCCAGATGAAGTCGTTGGTCACGGATCTGACTTCGTACCTTGCCGACCGTGGCTACAAAGTCGATTGCCTCCACGGTGATATGAGCCAAGCCGCGCGCGAAACGGCAATGGCCGCCTTCCGCCAAAAACGAAAAAAGATTTTAGTTTGTACCGATGTCGCTTCACGCGGCCTCGACGTAAAAGACATCACGCACGTGGTGAATTACTCGTTACCCCGTGAGCTCGACAGCTACGTACACCGTATCGGCCGTACCGCCCGCAGCGGTAAAACCGGTATCGCGATCAGCCTCGTGACTCCGCAACACCGCTATCTTTTAAACAAAATCGAAGCGTTGACCAAGAGCCAGTTCACCGAAGGCACGATCCCCACCCGCAAAGAAATCGGGATGAAGAAGATCGCGCAAATGTTGCCGCAGTTCACCGCGGTCACCAACGTTGAACGCGCGCAAGCCTTGCTCGACCAAACTTGGAAAGACGCTTTGGCTTCGATGACCGCCGAAGAAGTGGCCGCGCGCTTCTTGTCGATGTCGTACCCGTGGGTATTCCTCGACGAGGTTCGCCCGCCTACGATGGAACGCTCAACCAGCAAAGCCTCTTTCGAAGGTCCGCGCCGCGAAGGCCGTGATCACGGGCCGCGCGCGCCCTACCGCCGTGATGATCGTAGAGACGACCGTCGTGACGAACGACCGGCTTATCGCCGCGATGACCGCCGCGACGAAGCGCCCCGCCCGGCGTTTCGCCGTGACGACCGTGCCGCCGCTGATTCGCGCGACAGCCGTCCGTCTTCGTTCGGTGATCGCCGTGGTACCGCGGACTTCCAGCGTGAAGAACGTAGCGAGCGTCCCGCGTTTAAGCCTAAGTTTGATAAACAAGCTCCGCGCAAAGACCGTGCGGCTAAATTTCAAGCGCCGAAATCTAAATCGGATTTCACCAAAGGCCCGTTCGCGAAGTTTGCCAAAGGCGGCGCGGGTTCGGCTAAGAAGAAGTCGAGCGCGGATTCTCCTCCGCGCCGGCGTTCGGTCGAAGCCCCCTAAGGTTGAACTTTTAGCGGGTTTCCGGTAGGACAAGGTCATGATTAGCACATCCAATGTTTCGTTAAGCTTCGGCGGCAAGAAATTGTTCGAGGACGTGAACGTTAAGTTCACGCCCGGGAATTGCTACGGGTTGATCGGCGCTAACGGCGCCGGTAAAACGACTTTCCTTAAAATCTTGTCTAAAGAGATCGAGCCCAACACAGGGGACGTGATCCTACCCGGCGACAAACGCCTTTCGGTATTGCGCCAAGATCACTACGCATTTGATGACATCGAAGTGTTGAAAACCGTGATGATGGGTAACGAAAAGTTATTCGCCATCATTGCCGAAAAAGACGCCCTCTACGCTAAACCCGACTTCAACGACGCCGACGGCGAGCGCGCCTCCGTACTTGAAACCGAATTCGGTGAGATGAACGGCTGGAACGCCGAAGCCGATGCGGGCTCGATGCTCGAAGGATTGGGGATCGCCGTCCCGTTGCACACCAAGTTGATGAAAGAACTTGATCCGGGTTTGAAGATCAAAGTTTTGCTCGCGCAAGCGTTGTTTGGTCAGCCTGACATTCTGCTGCTGGATGAACCGACCAATCACTTGGATATCTACGCGATTCAATGGCTCGAGGAGTTTTTGTACAACTTCGAGAACACGGTCATCGTCGTCTCTCACGACCGGCACTTCTTAAATAAAGTGTGCACCCACATGGCCGATATCGATTTTTCGAAGATTACCGTGTACTCGGGCAATTACGATTTCTGGCGCCAGGCCTCGGAATTAAATCAGCGCATGCGCTCGGATCAAAATCGTAAAACGGCCGAAAAGGCCGAGGAGCTCAAGGCGTTTATCCGTCGCTTTAGCGCGAACGCTTCGAAATCACGTCAGGCTTCCTCGCGCTCGAAGCAGCTTGAAAAGTTGGACTTGAGCGAATTGCCGATTTCTACCCGTAAGACGCCGTTCGTTGGCTTCGAGTCGAAACGCGAAGCGGGCAAAGACATCCTCACCGTTGAGAAATTAAATAAGACCGTGAACGGCGAGCACCTTTTGAAAGACGTCAGCTTCACCGTGCAAAAAGGCGACAAGATCGTTCTGCTCGGCCGCAATGATTTGGCCAAGACGGCGCTGCTCGATATCCTCGGCGGCGAAACGCAGCCCGATTCCGGCACGGCCACCTGGGGCGTGACGACCACGGTCGGCTACTTCCCGACCGACAACAGCAAGTACTTCAACGTTGAGATGCCTACGCTCGTGGATTGGCTGCGCCAGTATTCGGATGAAAAAGACGAAGCGTTTTTACGCGGCTTCTTGGGCCGAATGCTCTTTAGCCGCGACGAAGCGCTCAAAAAACCGAGCGTGCTCTCCGGGGGCGAAAAAGTCCGCTGCATGCTTTCAAAAATTATGTTGAGCGGCGCGAACGTTCTCTTGCTCGACGGCCCGACCGCGCATTTGGATTTAGAGTCGATCACGGCGGTTAACGAAGGTTTACAGCGCTTTCCCGGCACCGTGATCTTCACTTCGCACGATCATGAATTTATCCAGACTTGCGCAAACCGTATCATCGAGCTCGACGGCGGCGTGAAAGACGACGACCGGGTTTCGTACGATGAGTACATCGAATCACGTAAACCTGCCGGAACCGCGGCGCACGCTTAAACGCACCGAAGCCTAGTCCTCGCCCTTGTGTTTGCCTCAAGGGCGGTCTTACGCCAGACTATTCGTTATGGCTAAAGCTTCGGTAAGATCACAACGTTGGGTCGTTAAAGTCGGCAGCAAGATGGTTTGCGACGGCGGGCCGCTTTTGATGCGCGCTTGGATGCAGCAAGTTTCTGAACTCCGTAAAAAACATAAAGTCGAAGTGATTTGGGTGTCGTCGGGCGCGATCGCGTGGGCGACCGAGCGCACGGACTTCAAAGCCGCGCAGAGAACGCTGCCGCAGAAGCAGGCGCTCAGCGCGATCGGCCAGCCGTTGATCATGGATCAGTACAACCTTGCGTTGCAGGCGACCGATCTGTTGGGGTCGCAGGTGCTCTTGACCGCCGGGGATATGAAGGACAAAGTGCGCAGGCAAAATCTGCAGAACGTATTGAAAGAGCTTTTGCGCTGGGAAGTCATTCCGATCTTGAATGAGAACGATGCGGTGTCGACGGCCGAAATTCAATTCGGCGATAACGATGCGCTCGCGAGCCAAGTCGCCGTGATGATGAAAGCCTCGCGCTTAATATTGATGACCGACGTCGACGGGCTTTATGATCGTGACCCGAACAACAACCCCGACGCGCAGTTGATTCACTATCGCAAAAAATTAGGTTCTAAAGAAATGAAGATGGCGCACCCAAAGGTCAAATCCAAAGTCGGTACCGGCGGAATGTATTCGAAGCTGCTCGCCGCCGAGCGTGCGAGTAAAGCCGGCATCGTTACGCACATGGTTCGTGGCGATATCCCGCGCAACCTTTTACAGATCGCCAACGGCCAAGCGATCGGAACGCAAGTAGGTGGCCATGCCCCTGAATAAAAAAATCGAAAAGTCGATCTTGTCCTTACGTCAGGGCATGCGCACACAGCGTGCACTCACGGCCGCCCAAAAAAATAAATTGCTCAATGATTTAGCCACGGCGCTGGTTAACGAAGGCGCCGATATCATCCGCGCGAATCTGAAAGATCTTAAAAGTTTGAAGCCGTCGACGATCCCCTCGTTCAGGGACCGATTGACGTTAACGCCGTCGCGCATCGACGGCATGGCCGAATCGCTACGCCAAGTGGCCGCTCTACCCGACCCCGTCAACGAAGTGCTCGAACAAAAAACTTTAGACAACGGCTTGCGCCTGAAGAAAATTCGCGCGCCGCTCGGGCTTATCTTGATGATCTTCGAGTCACGCCCGAACGTGATCCTCGAGGCTTTTTCGCTCGCCTTCAAATCAGGGAATTCGATAGTGTTGCGCGGCGGCTCCGAATCGAAACATTCGGCCAAGGCACTTTACGCCCTCATCAAAAAGATTATGGGACCTTCGGCTTTTTACGGCGTGGAAGATTACGACCGCGCGCACGTGGCCGAGATGCTTAAACGTAAAGACCTGATCGACATCGTGGTTCCCCGCGGGGGCGAAAAGCTGATCGAGTTTGTGCAGAAATCGGCGATGATGCCGATTATCAAAAATGACAGAGGGCTTTGCCACGCCTACATCGCCGGCGATGCCGACTTAGACATGGCCGTGAAGATCGTAACCAACGCGAAGGTGCAGCGACCCGGCGTGTGCAATTCGCTCGAAACCGTACTCGTGCACGAAGCGGTGGCGGCGAAATTCTTACCGTTATTGTACGCGGCGACCGAAGATGTCGGTTTAAGTTGGAAGACCGATGCCGCCGGCCTCGCGATTTTGAAAGGTCATGCCCGCGTCGCGAAGGCCGGCCCCAAGGCGTGGGACACGGAATACCTGGATTTAATTTTGAACTGCCGGATCGTTAAGAATTTGGACGAAGCGCTTTCGCACATTGAAAAGCACGGTTCAAAACATTCGGAAACGATCGTTACCAAATCAGAAACGGACGCGCGCCGGTTTCAGAACGAGATTGATGCGGCCGTCGTTTACTGGAATGCCTCGACCAGATTTACCGATGGGTTTGAATTTGGTTTGGGTGGCGAACTCGGCATCAGCACGCAGAAGCTGCACGTACGCGGCCCGGTGGGCTTACGCGAACTGACCACTCCCCGCTGGATTGCCGACGGGACCGGTCAGGTTCGCGAATAACCGAAGCGATTAATGTTTGAAGGGTAACTCACCCAGGTAATCTTTTTTGCCGACCTCGACGCCGTTGTGGCGCAAAATCGCGTAAGCGGTCGTCACGTGGAAATATAAATTCGGCAAGGCGTGCGAGTGCACGAAGTCGGTGCCGCTCATCCATTTGTTTTCCCAGCGCGGGGTCGTGATCTTTTTCTCTTCGGTGCCTTTGAAGTCGGCCGCCGACAAAGATTTCAAGTAGGTCTGGACGTCGGCGATTCTTTTCTTAAGCTCGGGCAGCGAAGTTTCTTTGTCGTCGTGGGCCGGTGCTTCCTTGCCGGTCAAACGGACGCAACAAAGTTTTGCAGTGTCGGTGACCATCTGAACTTGCTTGAGCAAGGGAAACTGATCGGGCGCGAGGCGCGAGTTGAGCAACACCGACATCTCGACTTTCTTGGCGTCGGCCAGGGCCGCGCCTTTGTCTAAGATTTTCTCGAGATTCGTGAGCGTGCGGCTGAATTGGGGAACGGTCATTTCGTAAAGCATTTCTATTCTCCTTTGAAGAAGAATAGCTGTAGCACCGGCCCGGTCGACTAGCGAGCCGTGCCGCCCTGCTCCCGCTCGGGCCATTGTTCTGTCGCCTCACGTACGGAGGGGGGCGCGCGCGTCGTCGTGGGCGCGGCGATCGTTGTGACCGGCGTGACCGTCGGCATGGCCGTGGCCAGCGCGGTCGCCGGCGGAATCGCGTTCGGTAAGGTATTTGGGTAAGCTAAGGCGATATTGAGGTTGGCCAGCGCCCCGGCCGAGCGACACGAAGCGAGCAACGCACCCGCGGCTTTATTTGAACTCGGTGAACCTGAATTTAGATTCGCGGGTCGTATCTCGTATTCCCCGTGGGCTTCGGAAACCGCCAACAGATTGCGGGTCTGGCCCGCGATCACGAACTTTTGCCCGCCACGAAAGTCGGGACTACAAAAAACCTTGCTCGCGGGATCTTGACCGCGAAGGCCCCCGACCGCGCCGACGGCGGCGAGCGTTCCCATGAATTCGTTTACGCAGTTCTTCGCTTCCGTTCCTGCTCCGGCAAGGCATTGCGCACCCGAAGTCACCCCGCCCGCCGCGAGGATTCCGGAAAGAGTAGCGAGCGCTGCGGGATCGTTGGAAGCCGCGAAGGCGTAAGGAAAAACCCAATCCCAGAGGATGAAAGCCGAGCGGCGTGGATAAACAATTTTCTCGAGCGAGGCCATACGCGCTTCGATCGAGGTTTTTTCTTTGAGGTCGATGCGCCGGCCGTTGAAAGAAAACATTTTTTCTTTCAGGTCGATGATCTTCAGGGGTTGGTCGAGCCCTTTGAAGTAAATCAAATTCCCGGCCAAGAATGCCCGCAGCAACGGCCTTTGGCTAATGCGAGCGCTAAGGAAAGACAAATAGCGAAGATCTTTATCCGAAGCGCCGATCTTCATGAAACCGACGAGCCGTTGATTGCTACCGACGGCGTTATAGATGTCGACGCCCTGGCGCACCGGGGGTACGTCGGCGGCGGCCAGGGTCAGCCCCGACGTGAATAAAAGAATGAGAAGGAGGGCCCGAAAGACTTGCACAGGGAAGCTTAAGAGCAAAGATGGTTCCCCGCTAAAACGGCCAGATTTCTTACCGGTGCGGTTGTCGTAACAATTGCTGAACGGTAGCGTAGACTGTGTACACGTCTCAAAATGAGACGCGGGCCCGGAACGGGAGCGACTTTGGTACTAGAATTTCTCGAATCCATTTTCACCAAAGCTTCACGCGAAGCCCGCGCGCTCGGCTACGTTTACGAAACTATCGCGCTCAAGCACCGGCACCGCCGCCGTAAAGCCGATTGGCAAGAGCACATCCGCCGGTGCCGTAAGGCCACCCTTGAATCGGCGCGCAAAGCGCGAAACAAAAACTCAATTTTGATTTTGGGCAGCGGTCCACTGCTCGAGATTCCGATGGAGGAGCTACTTCAAGAATTCGGAAAGATCACGCTACTCGATGTCGTTCACCCGCGCGAGGTTCGTGCGAAGTGGGGTAAGGACGCCCGGGTGGAACTCATCGACGCCGACTTATTAGGAATCGCCGCCGGGCTTATCGGCTGGAAAGGTGGCGCGCTTCCTCAGCCTGCACCACCCGACTTAAAGAGTTACGGTGCGGATTTCATTTTGTCGGCGAACTGTCTCTCGCAACTGGCGATCAAGCCTAGGCAGTATTTAGAAGGCGCCGTGAGCGAGAATACTTTAGATCTTTACTGCGAAAGCCTCTCCGCCGCTCACTTAGCGTCGATCAAAGCGGCGGGCGTGAGTCACCTCGTCATCGCCGACTTCGAGTCGCGCGTAACCGAAGAAGACGGAACGGTCGTGGACCGTAGCGAACCCTTTTTTGACCGAGCTTCACTTCGACTTTTAGAATCTTGGGACTGGAATTTGGCCCCCGCGGGCGAATTCTACAAGCGCAAGGCCATCGCGATGACGGCCGGCGCGTTCACTATCTTATAGCGTTTGCTTAAATTCTTTTTCCATCTCGACGGGACACAAAACTTTTGAGCGTTTTGCGTCGAGCTTTAAATCGTAGGGTTTGTCGTCTTTAAGGAAGACACGAACCATCTCGCCTTCGACGTCGTTGCGAAAGATCATACGAACCGGTTCTTGCCCACCCGGCGTTTTGTAGACCACGTCCATCCCGCCGTTCGAGCCGGGGCGTTGCATGTAGCGGATCACGCGCGCGTCGAGTTCGGCGTCCAGCGCCGCCGGGCCGCGCATTCTTAAAAGAACGTCGTTCATGCCGTAAGAATTCTTTGAGTTCACGGTTGCCATCTCAACCATCACGTCGGGGCCGACAAAAACTTTTGCGTAAGGGCTGAGGCTTTTCGGCGCGGCGCAGTTGGCGTCGGTCACGGCCATCGTTTCGGGCGTGATTTCGCCCGGCTTGATCGCGGCGATCTTCGAATCGAGCTGGTTGATAGCGTCCCGCATGGCGTCCGACTTGGTTTCTAAACGCTGGGTCGTGGCGTCGATACGGTCGGTGGTTTCTTTAAGGTTAAGAAGTTGCGCCTGAAATTGCGCAATCTGGGGGACGGCCGAGGCGAGGGCCCCGCGATCGGGCGACTCATCGCTCGCGAAAGCCCTTTGCGCGCCGAAGAAAATAGTCAAAACAAGCGAGGCGACGAGGTTAAACGCAAAAGCGACCGACCAATTGCTCGTCTCGCTAATTTTAGCCAGCTCGGCTTTGTCGATACTTCCGTCGGACATTGCGCGGCGGATTTGCCCCCGCTTAAAACCGAACCAAACGATGCCGGAGATCACGCAAAGGATCCCCGTAAGGATCGCGAGTATGGCGACGAAGGGCCCGAGCGGCGCGAGGACATCGCCGACGAAACCGCCGATGGCCGCGATAGGAACGACGATCTTAGCGGCGCGCTCCCACAAGTGATTCATATTCTGCTTCGCGAGTTCACGGATCTGAGGTTTTGTTTGCATAAATAAAATTGAATCATAGGGTGCCGGCGTCTGTCACCCGGCCGTCATCTCGAAATGAGACATCACGGCTAAAGTCACGGCATGCCCGTTGCTTTATTAGAAGGGTAAGACGGCACGCTCGGGTATTTCAGGGTTGAGCGGTCACGGTTTAGGCACTTGTCAAAGGAAGCACATGAAACGGTTAATGTTGGGGATTCTGAGCTTTGTGATCATGAACTTTATCGGACTTTCGGCCGCGGCCGACCAAGTGGCCGACAAGACTTTCGCGAACAAATTTTTGAGCTACAAGATCAAGAACAAGACTTCCGTATTGCAGACCGCGGAAGCTTTCGCCAAACAATCCAAGAAAACGCCTGAACAACTTATCGCACGCTTCGTCGGTGCGCAGTTTTCGATGGAAAAGAACGCCGACCTCGCCGTCGTTTACGGCCTAGAAGGTTTCCAGGACGTCGGGCACTCCTTCGACGAAGCATTGGAAAAGATCTCGGACTTGACGGGTCAAATGCCCTCGACTTTACAAGCCATGAACGAGACTTCCCGCTTTAAATCAAAACGTGATACCGCCGCACTTCCTAAAAAGAAGTCTTTGGCTTCGCGCTAGGTCCGATTTACGCTTAGTGGGTGAAGTTACACCCTAAGCTTACGCTCGCCCTTATTGCCTTCGTGCTCTACGCGCCTACTCTCTTTTTTGAGTACGTCTACATGGACGATTACTTAATGGTGCAAGAGGGCGGCTTCTATTCGAAAATTGAAAACATCCCCGCCTCATTCACGCGCTCGGTATGGCACCCTACCGGCACCGAATACAATTACTACCGCCCCGTCTCAACGAGTGTGTACATCGTCGGCGCTTGGCTTTCGACTTTGATCTCGAACGATATCTTACCGTGGATTTTTCATTTAACGAACGTACTCTTACAAATGCTTACCGCGGTTCTTTTTTATAGTTTACTCGAGGCTTTCGGCAGCTCGAAAAAGGCGGCCTTCTTCGGTGCGCTAGCGCTGGTCATGCATCCCGCGAGCGCGGGCACTCTGGGCTGGATCCCGGGGCAGAACGAATTGTTGTTGGCCGTTGCCGTCGTCGGCGGCTTTCTTTGCTACGTTCGCGCGCTTAAAAATAGAATTTGGTTTTTACCGCACGCATTGTGTTTCTTGGTGGGCATTCTTACGAAAGAAAATGCCGTCGGTTTACCGATTTTGTGCGCGATGTTTCTGTTGTTCTCGCCGGACCGAAAAAATCTTACGCTTTGGTTTTGTTCGTTTGCTTCGTGGGCCGCGACCCTGGGCGCATGGCTATACATGGCAAGCCTCGGCGGCGGCGGATCTGCGCCCGAGGCCGGCGGCGCACTTACCGGGATGTTAAACGGCCTGCCTTACGTGCTGATCTACCTTGGGCAGTTGGTCTTCCCCGTCGGCTTATCCACTTTGCCCACGCCACAGGATACGGCCATATATTTTTGGGTCGCGGGCGCCGCGGGTCTCGCCGGCATCTTGGCCATGATCTATTTCAAAATCAGAACGCGGCCGGTTGTGTTGATCGGAGCGGCGTGGTTTCTAGGATTTTTGCTACCGACCTTCGCCAACGTCGTACCCGAGATCAAACACATCTTCATCTTGCGTTCCGACCGCGCCTATCTTGCTTCGGCGGGTTTAGTGATCGTACTTTTGCAAATCAATGAAGAACGCTGGCGCAAGATCTTTGCCTCCACCAAGGGAAAACTAGGAGCCGCGGCACTTATCGTTGCGGTCCTCGCGCTCAATGTCCACCACCAGTATCACTTCTCGACCGGGATGGCTTTTTACCAAAGCGGCGTCGACGGCTCGCCACGCTCCCCTTTTGCGCACACGCATCTGGGTGACATGTTTCTTTACGCGAAAGATATCCCGTCGGCGATCAAAGCGTACGAAGAAGCTATCCGGCTCAACACCACCGAACCACAAGCGCACAACAACTTGGGCGTGGCGTACATGCGCATGGGTGATACCGACAAAGCGGCGGCCGAATACGTTAAGGAACTCGAATACTACCCGAAAAACCTTCTGACGTGGTCGAACCTAGGCGCGATCTATTTGCACAAGGGCGATCACGCCAACGCCGAGGTCGCGTTTCGCAAGGCGGTCGAGATCAATCCGGCATACAAAGATGCGTGGTTAGGTTTATATAAGATCTATGATTTTCAGCGCAAAACTAAAGAGCGCGATGAAGTCGGCAAACGGATTCAGCAAGCCGACATGGATATGTCCAAAGGGATTTAAGCGCAATTTTAATTGGGATTGTGCCAGATCGACTTGTCGGTGTTGATGACTTTGCCCTTCGCTTGCGCGGGGACGCCGCTACCCTTCCAAACTAATTTTGAATAGGTTCCGATAAAAACCTTTTCGCTCTTAAGATCGATGTCGACGACCGAATCGAAACCACCGAGCGCAGCAAAATAAGCGAGCTTCATCACGACGTCATCGCGGTCGTCACAAGGCGCGACCGAAACCGGTTTTTCTTTACGGCGCACGAGACGAGTTTCTTTGCTTTGGTCTTTGAAATACACGTCGATGTTTTTAGCCGTCTCTAAGACGTCGAAATATTCCGCCAATGGCTGGGCCACTTTGTCGCCGTAACAAGTTTGGCAAAAAACGCCGTGCTTTATTTCGGGCGTGACCGAGGGGGCGAATTCAAAACTCTCGGGCTCGAGGAACTGCGCGCAGCTTTTGCACACCGCACAGGCGCACATACCGCAGTTGAGGGCCGTTTCGTTCTTCTGACAGTCGGAGCAAAGAATCATATCCATGGGGATGGGCTTAGCATGGGCGCGTCATGCGAACAAGGCTCAAGCGTCAGGATATTTTTACGCCGACATCTTCCATCTCACCCCGCATACCGTAGAAGCGGGACAAGACCCGGGGGGCATGCGAGCCGAGATAGGCGATGAGCAAAAATTTGAGCGATCTTCCCGCCAGAACCACCAGACCGATCTCGTAAATCGATTCGCCCGCGAGGGACGCCAGGATGACCGTCGGTTGCTGCATAAGGGGCGTGGCCGCGATCGCGAACACCAAATACATTCCGTAACGGCTAAAGAATTGGTCGGTCAGCGCCCAGGTGCGGGTTTGGTCGACGCCCGGATACATATCCAGAATCCAGGGCAAGCCGTGGATTTCGACGAGGTAAGAGAGAATGACTGCACCGAGAGTGGAACCGACCGCGGTAGCTACGGCGAAGAGAAACCAGCGGCGGGTGCTGATCATCGAGCTTGAGATCAAGATGCCGTCGGTGGGCACAATGACGATGAAGTTATCGAGCGCCGCCAGAATACCCATCACGGGCAAATACCACCAACGATTGACGTAAAGTTGCAGATATTTAACGGCGGCGGTGATGCGGGCATGTAGCTTTTTTGAAATCACGGAGGCTCACCTTAAGCCCGGTAGGCCGCGGGTTCAACCCGTGTTATAGATTTTGCCATGAATCCATTCGAAGAACTGAACCTTCAAACCGAAAATCTCTGGCGCTCGTCGGGTCAATCCCTAGAAGCCTTTCCTGAGCTGGCGACGAAAGTCTTACGTGAATTTCACTACGCGCAAAGCCTCGGTGATCTCGACCGGGAATTGGCGAAATGGTTCCTGCAAGGCCGCGTGCCCGAACAAATTAATCTCCACAATTCGTTCGGGCAGCCCCCCATCACGCTCTTTAATAACGGTAAGTTCGTCATCGACCTCTACATTTGGCTGAATTTTGATATGTCCTTGCACAGTCATGGATTTCGCGGAGCCTTCCGGGTTCTGCATGGTTCATCGCTGCATGAGGAATTCCCCGTTGCAACGCTCAGCACTTTTGCGCCCGACGTTCACTTAAGTAAATTAGGTACGCCGGAAAACACGATCTTACGCGCCGGCGACGTGCGCACAATCTGGCCGGGCCGCGACCTTACCCACCGCGTGATCCATTTGGAAAACCCGACGGTTACCCTTTGTATCAAAACGATTAACGAGGCCGATCTTCAGCAGTGGAACTATTTCGAGAACGGCTTGGCCATTCAAAAGCGTAGCGTGCCCGAAACTTTGGTAAAATCGATATATTATTTCCAGTACCTGAGCACCCGTGATGAAGAGCAAGCCGCGCAATTTCTCTTCGACCTGCTCAACGATATGGAGATTTCACTGCAGATGAATCTATTTGAGGAAATCGCGGGCGGCGCGCTCGATCTCAGCGAAGAGACCGCGCACTTTATTCTCGAGACGATCACGGCTAGGCACGCCACCGAAGAATGGCTGCGGCTCTACGACTCGGCAAACCTCGGCCACGTACAGAAACTTGATTTTTTATTAGGTGATTTCCCCCTTGGCCGCTTAGCCGCGCACGCCGTCAACGCTAAGTATCCAAAAGAAGAACTCCAACGTTTGACGCTTCAGCTTTATGGACGACCCGCGACGACCGAGCAAAAAGATGAAGCTCTCGCCTCGCTGACCGACGCGCTCTTGCCCGAGCAATTAAAGAGCGTACGGAAACTGCTTTTTTAAATTGGGACGAGCCATGGGGCTAAAACGGGATAGTTCTTGTTCAAATTCGCGTGAATTGCATTTGGTGCGTTCTCACTGCGTGCATAGGACTTGCACAATTGGTGTCATGAAAGAGAGGATCTAAAATGGAAAATAAAACCACAGATCAACAGATGGATACTTCGAAAAAAAGCGGTATCGCTGACAAACTGGGCGACATCGTAGAAAAAGTTGGCCACAAAATTTCGGAAGCCGGCGCACCCGGTCTTGGCCAAAAAATTCACGACTTGGGCGATAAGCTCGAAAAAGAGCATAAGAATCCGTCCCATCCGCATAAAGTGTAGTACTCTACATTCTCAGTTAGATTTTTGAAAAGCCCGGTCATTCACCGGGCTTTTTTTAGGTGGGGACCTAATCGAGATATGGCCGACAAAAAATATTTTGTGTGCAGTGTTTGTTCGCACCCCGTACTCGTCAAAGAGGGCGAAGCCCTTATTTGTACCCACTGCGGTCACCGCGACCATCGTGTCAAACCGAAGAATTCCACCCTCGCGCTCGTTTTTTCTCTCACCGCCCTTATCTTTTATATTCCCGCGCTAATCTTTCCGTTCATGACCGTCGAGCTTTACGGCAACCGCAACAGCTCCACGATCTGGAGCGGTGTCATTGAACTCGCGACCGGTGGCTCGATCGGCATCGCGATCATCGTATTTCTGGCGAGCGTACTTATCCCGATTTTGAAGCTCATCATCTTGTTTTATCTTTCGCTTTCATGGCGCAGTAAAACACGGCAGCATTTTAAAACTTCGCTTTACCATTTCGTCGAGGCGATCGGTCGCTGGTCCATGCTCGATATATATTTGCTCGCCGTGCTCGTCGCGATCATGAAGCTCGGTCCAATGACCGACGTGCATCCCGAGTTAGGCTCTCTCATGTTTTTGGCCGTAGTTATATTTACGATGCTCGCGTCGACGTTCTTTGATCCGAAACTCCTGTGGGAGGGTGAAAATGAAAAAGTTGGATAAGTTGAAACACGGTTGGTACATTTGGTTGTTCCCGATCTTCGCGCTGGTGATCTCCGGCTGGCTGATCATGGATTACTACAAACAACGCGGGCCCACGATCCGGATTCTGTTTGACGACGCCGGCGGGATCTCGGCCGAGAAAACCAAAATTCGGTACCGAGGTGTTCCGATCGGCACGGTCAAAGATGTTTACATCTCGGACGACCAAAAAGATGTCGTGGCCGAAGTGATCTTACGCCGGGATGCCGAGCACTTCGCCGTTGAAGGATCTAAATTTTCGCTGGTTACCCCGAAAGTTAATTTTCAAGGAGTCAGCGGGCTCAACACGTTGTTCGAAGGCACTTACATTACCGTGCTTCCCGGGCCCGCCGATGCCGTGAGCAAAAATGAATTTAAAGCGCAAACGAACATGTCCACCGATCCGCAAGACGATACGAGTTCGTACTCGATCGAAACGGCAAACGTCGAAAATATCAATCCCGGTGATTCACTGACCTTTCGCGGTTTAAAGATCGGCTCGGTCTCGAAACTGGTTTTGACCAAAGATTCCCAAACTATTCTAATCCAGATCAACGTTGAGAATCGCTACGTAAAACTCATCCGAACCAACACGTTGTTCTGGAGCAAAGTCGGTGTGCAGGCGAAGCTCGGTCTTTTCGGGTCTTCGTTCAAAATGAATTCTATCGACTCGATCATGAACGGCGGCATAGAACTTTCGACGCCCGAGCCGGCGGCGGCCTTGGCTAAGGGCGGGCATAAATTTTCGCTCGCGCCCGCTCCGCCTAAAGACTACGAGAAATGGTCCACCAAACTCTCGTTCGAGTAGACAAGCCCGGCTTTCACTTTCAAACTATCGGTAATGGATAATCGAAAGTTCAAAGCCGTTCTTTATTCGGGCGACGCAAAAACGCCCGGCACCGTTGAAATTGAGAATCGGCACGTCGTGTTCAACGGTCTCGCCGGTGAATCGACCCAGGTCAGTTGGGATGAGTACAGCATATCGGCTTCGTTCGAAGACGGCATGATCGGACTGCACTCCACGCTGGATCCCGCACATTCGATCTTCGTTAAAGACTTACAGTTCGCCGATGCTTTCAAAGAAGCGACCGGGGTCAAAATTCAGCATTCGTTTTTTCATTGGTTCGGCCGACGGCCTTTTCGCGCCGCGATGGCTTTGACCGCTTTGATCTTCATCACGGCGTTCGCGGGTCTTGCTTTCATGCGCACGCAAGGCAAGTTCTTCGCGCGTTTCATTTCGCCCGAGCAAGAACGGATTATCGGCGAAACCGCTCTCGAAAATCAGGATCTCGGACGAGCGATTAAGTTGCCGGACGATGTAGACGCCGAGTGGACCGCCTTTCTTAATCAATTACTCGATCAACCCGAATTAAAGAATTACAAGTGGAAGGTTTCGATCTCGGAAAGCCCGGTCGTCAACGCCTTCGCATTACCCGGTGGATTCATTACCCTCAACGCCGGATTTATTAACCAGGTTGAGAGCGCCAACGAAATCTTAGGCGTGCTCGCGCACGAAGCGGCGCACGTGACCCAAAGGCACGGCGTACAAAGCCTGGCGGGGGCGATGTCCGCCAATATTTTAATTTCCGTTCTTTTCCTGGGATCCTCGAACATCATGTCGGGCTTGGTTTTCGCGGCCGACGGTCTGCACTCGCTGAAATATTCACGCGCCCATGAGCTCGAGGCCGACCGCTTGGGCGTTCGGTATTTGCAAAACGCGAAAATCGCGACCGACGGCATGTACGCATTCTTTAGCCGCAAGCGCGACGACGAGCCCGAAACTTCACGTTCGCTCAGTTACTTATCGACCCACCCGATGGATGCCGAGCGGCTCGCCCAAATCCGCAAGCTTGATCCCGAAAAATCGGGCCGGCAGATCAAGTACGATCTGGCCCCGGTCAAAAAAGTTTTGGAAGAACAGGGCGCGATGGATGTAAGCGCCATGATGAAAGTCATTGAGGATATAAAGGCTAAAAACCGAGCCGAAAAAGCCAAGGATCAAAAATTAAACGTCCCCAAGACCGACGATTAACGATTTTCGCCCGTGTCGAGTAAGATTCCCGAAGCCACCATCAGCCAGCCGTCGGCCGCCGCGGGATTGTACTTCAGTTGGTACTTATCACGCAGAGAGTAGCCGCGGCGAAATTCACCGAACGGTTTACCGCCGCCCTTCGTGAACATGAAATGCATCGGGATAAAGCGCACGAGATTCAAATAACGGCGCAAGACGCTCAATAA
Source organism: Pseudobdellovibrionaceae bacterium (assembly GCA_947444305.1). GTDB lineage: Bacteria > Bdellovibrionota > Bdellovibrionia > Bdellovibrionales > UBA1609 > JALHOQ01. The sequence goes on from CANEZP010000005.1 coordinate 242,007, forward strand.
AATATTGTCTTCGATCGCGGTAAAGAGATATTTGCCGCGGGCGTCGTGCGCTTGCCAGCGTTTTTGGAAAAGCGAGGGCAAAAAATCTTTGCGGAACTTGGCGAGCAACAAACCGTTCGCATCGCGGATCGCGAATTCGTTGTTGAGAATAAAATAACGTGAGGTCGGCTCGATGATCATTAACGTCGCGCCGGTGGAATCTTTGATCGTGGCTCTGCGCAGTGGCCCGACGAATTTTGAAACACCCAGGTAGGTCAGCGCGCCACCAAGAAAACCAAAAATAAAAGAGCTTATCGCCAGTACGCTGGTGATCGTGGCCTCTTTGTCCATCGTGCCTAAATGGCGGGCGAAAAAGTAAAAGACCGCTAAGCCGCCGAAAATGCCGGCGCCTAAGCCTAAAATTCGCGCGAAAAAAGTGCGGAAGATATGGCGAGGCCGGTTGGCCGTGTACGTTTCTGAATTGTCGGCGGAATGAACGGTGTAACCTTCGGTAGTTAACTGTACGTAAGGTTGTTCGATCCTATATTGATCGCTCTTAAAACGCGCGGTCAGCGGTGATGCGACCGAGATTTTATCACTCTCGGGTTGTTGCGGATTAAGCCTAACGACATTGCTGAGTGACATGTTGCCTCCGAAAGCTTTGATGATCTGAAAGCCTATCGGAAGGTCTAGTCTAGGTCTTTAACCGGCCCGGAATGAGTCAGCGCGACCAGCGCCGTTGAATCTGCAGCGTTACCGATTGGCCGAGCCGCGCGTTGACGGGATCGCCGAACAGGCTTTGATCGGAGTAGTTGAGCGTGCCCGCCCATTGATCTGACTGAAGATAGCTCACCATGAGCGAGGCGGTCGCGTAGCGTTCGGCACTGCCCGCGCTCGATACGGAGCCACGAACCTTTACGGGATCTTCGTATGTCCAAATGAGCGATGAACCAAAACGGAAGGATTGAAGGTTGTAGCCGCCGCCCACGCCCAAGTTGCCGCCCCAGCCGGGCTCGAGTGATCCGCGGCTCCCCGAGTTTGAATAGCGTTTGCTAAAGGATCGGTGCGCATCAAAGTTTGTGAAGACGTCCCAGCGGCCCCAAATCTTTGTGAGTAAAGTCCCCGCCCCGAGCGCCCAGAAGCCGCGGCCCCTCGCATCGAGTTGGTAGAGCGAATCACTCTCGTAAACCGAGTGGCCGGTCGGCGCCGTTAGCTGAACGAAGCCTAAACCTTTCGGGCGCCAAGGATTGTAATCCCAGTCCGGCAGATATTCGTACCCGAGGGTCGCCGCGATATCTCCCGCACCGCTGCTCGACCGCGCTTCGCGGGCACGTTTGATCAACGGTAGCGAAAATCCGGTTTGGAAACGGTCGCGGAAAATGTGCGCACCCTCGACGCGAAAAGTTTCGAACGACTCACCGTAATTACGTCGTCGCCACATTCCGTCGGCGTAAACATCTTTGCGAATTTCTGAATACTGGTAGCTGCCGGTCAACATGGCTTTATCGTCGCCCGCGATCAACGAAGGCGCCGCGAATCCACCGCCGCAACACGCAGCCCCGAAAACTTTTGGGGACGTGCCGAGCAGCAGCAGGGCGATGGCCGGAAGAATGGAATTACAAACGAAGCGCGAAAACGGTTTGCTCAACCACCGCTCCGTTCGAAATGTGCTGCACACGAATTTCCCAATCGCCGGGCATCGAGAAAAAAACTCGCGAAGCGCGGTAAGTTCCGACGTCGGCTTTCGTGACCGTCACCGGCGAAGAACCGTGACCCATCGAAGGCATCCAGAGCACAACCGCGACTTCACCGTCGATGTCTTCGGGCAAAGCGGACTGATCGGCCAGATTCGCGCGACCGATCTTCAATAAGAAGGAGCCGAACTCTTCGTTGCCAGGCTTCGTTTCCCATTCGAGCCAAATTTGTTTTTGCGATTGGGGCCAAGTCGCCCGCAACGCCGCGGTTTTTTGGCCCGGGGCCGGTGCCTCCGTCGGGACTGAGTATTTAGGTTCGGCGCACGCGGCGAGTGCCGCTACGGTTATAAATAATAAAAGCTTACCAATCACTCTTGCCCCCGCGCGCGATCGCGCAGCCTAGCGTGCGTGCCTCGGCCGTGCGGACGGGTTTATTTTGCGTGACGTCTTGCAAAGCTTCGCGCAAATAATTGCGCCCGCTTTGACTGCAATCTTTGCTGTCGGTCACGCCGCCCCGGTAAAGGGTTTTTCCTTCGCCGGAAATGAGAAATGCGTGCGGGGTTTTTGCGGCACGGTACTCGGCGGCGATTTTGCCGTCGGTGTCTTGCAAGACCGGAAAGCCGAGGTCTACGTTTTTGAAATAACCGCGGGTCAGCTCCTTACCTTCGTTGGAATTCGAATGGACTCCGACAAACTGGTAGGCTGGATACTCTTTGGCCATGGCTTTGATTTCTTCGATGTGACTGGCCGAACACGGGCACTTGGCCGAAAGGAATACGACCACCGAACCCTTTGCGCCGGCCTTGATCTCGGCCGTTTCGCCGGTAAACAAGTCCATGCCTTTGACGCCCGCGGCGTTTACGGCGTTCGCGGCCAATCCGATACTCATCGCTAGCGTGACTAAAATGAATTTCATTGCCCGTTTCTACTCCCGATGACGATAAAGGGCGACAAATAATTCGTTTTTACGGGCGCAGTCGGCTAGTCTGCGCCCGAATCCATACCGGGAGCTTTAAATGAAAATGATCTGCGCTTTGACTCTACTCTTTGTCGGCTTCGCTGGTCCTTTCGGCTCCGCCGACGCCGCCCCGTTGATTTTTGCTGAGGGCGCCCTGCGCGCGGAATTGAGCTGGACGCAAGGCCCGCGCCTCAACGAAGCGTCGGCAATGAAAATCGAATGGATAAGCGGCGTAGACCAAACGCGTACCGAGCCGCCCGGCCCCGTAAAAGTTAGCCTCTGGATGCCCGCCCACGGTCATGGCTCATCGCCCGTCACTCTCGCGAAACTCGGGTCCGAACCCGGCGTTTATCAAGCGTCGGATATGTATTTCACCATGGCTGGCGATTGGGACGTTCGGGTGAATCTTAAATACTCGAACGGACGTGAAGAAACAAAAATGCTGAAGGTCACTTTAAAAGGCGGCGGGCATCACCACTAAGTTTTTCGATCTCGAGTAACTTAGTTTTGTTTTCGAGGCCACCGCCGTAACCACCTAAGGTGCCGTCGGCGGCGATCACCCGGTGGCAAGGCACGATGATCGAGATTGGATTGCGACCGTTCGCGGTCCCCACGGCGCGCACCGCTTTATGATTTTTGATTTTGCCGGCTAAATCTTTATACGAACACGTCGAGCCGTATGGAATGTTCGCTAACTCTTTCCACACCGACATTTGAAATTTCGTTCCCGGCGCTTCGAGCGGTAAATCGAACATGCGGCGTTCGCCCTTGAAGTACTCGTCGAGCTGTTTGACCGTTTGGCGTAAGATTTGTAATTCGCCCGCCTCGCCGTTCAGCGAAGAAACAAATTCTCCAGAGGGCCGGTGAAAGTACAACGCGCAAAGCGCCTTTGCCGAAGCCTTGAGGTAAAGCGCGCCCACCGGCGATTCATAAATATATTGGATCATGCCTTCTCCCTTTTCTTTTTCAAGGTCAGTGCGTATTCGCGCCAGAACAGCGCGGCCACGTAGCCACGCCACGGGCTCATCTTCTCGACGCAGTCTTTTCCGTGCAGATCTTGCGCACGGGCTAAAATCAAATCGGTTCCGGGAAACGCGTCGGCGTGGCGGAGCACCCGCAGCGCCATGTAATTCGCCGTCCAGGGGCCGATCCCCGGCACGGTGCGAACGGCGGCGATGAAAGCCTCGACGTCTTGCGTGCCCGCCAAAGAGATTTCTCCGGCGGCAACACGGCGTGAAAATTCTATGAGGGTTTGCTTCCGTTTGCCCGTGGTGCGCAAACCCTCGAGCCGGCTCGACGCGATCTTTTCCGGCGTAGGAAATAGTTTGATCGCCACGCCCTCGCGCACGAGACCCGAATCTACGCCGAGCATTTCGATAAGGTCCGCCGTCAACGTGCGGCCAAAGTCCACGGTCACAAGTTGGCCGAGGATCGCACCGACCGCGATTTCGAACGCATCCCAGCCCGAAGCGATCCGGATGCCGGGGTTCTTCTTTAATATTTTTTTGAGGCCCGCATCTTCGTCTAAAATATTCGCGATCAGAACGGGATCTGAATCCAGATCGAACATCGCCCGTACGTTCGCAACGATCGGGTAAATCGCCGAGGGCTCGGGAAAATCGATTTCGAGTTTAAGGCGCGATTGTTCCGGTTGATCGGAAATCGCGATCATGCCGCTTCGGCCGTCGTAGGTGACCACCCGGTGCATGGTTTCGCCTTCGAACCACTCAAGGTTTCCCACGCGGTGCATGCGGTAGATCCAAAGCAGACCCGCAAAATCGTAGGGCGGCCGGTAAGTAAGATAAAGAGTGAGTCCACCCTCTCGCTTCTTCGTGCGGGTATTCACGCGGCGAACGCCCGAGGGATTTCTTTTGAAGCGTGTCTTGAACGCATCATTGAAACGCCGGACCGAGCGGAAGCCCGAGGCGTAAGCAACTTCCGTAATAGCTAACGAGGTTTCGGTGAGCAATTGCCGCGCGAGATTCAAACGATTATCGGCCGCGAGCTGCTTCGGAGTTTTGCCGAGCTCTTCGTTAAATACCCTCCGCAAATGTCGCGCGGTGACGCCGAAACGCGCGGCGAACTCATCCTCGCTGAAGTCTAAGGTGTTTTGTTCGTGCAGCATCTTGACCGCGCGTTTCACCAGCACGGAGCGGCCGATCCACGCGGGCGACATCGGCGCACTTTCGGGGCGGCAACGGAGGCAGGGCCGGTAGCCCGCTTTCTCGGCGGCTAAATGATTCGGAAAGAACTCGACATTTTCACGCTTCGGTTTCGCGGGACAAACCGGCCGGCAGTAAATTCCGGTGGTCTTCACGCCGACGAAGAACTGCCCATCGAAGCGGTGATCCCGCGCCAACATGGCTTGATAGTAAGTGTCTGCCCTCGTCATGCGCGCAATCTAGCACAGGGACAGAAAAAAACCGGCCATTTTCGGACCTGATCATTCGCCGTCGTCGTCGTCCTCCGCTTCGCGGGTCTTAAAGCGGGAGAAAAGGCTGTAGACGCTTGGGACAACGTAGAGGGTTAATGCGGTGGAAACCAAAACTCCGCCGATCACGGCGATGGCCATGGGTTGACGGGCTTCGGCACCCGGACCGAGGGCCATTGCCGCGGGCAACGCTCCGGCGATGGTGGCGATCGAGGTCATCAATATCGGGCGCAGGCGGTTCGGGCACGCATCGATCAAAGATTCTTTGACCGAGAGTTTTTTGCTTTCGAAAACTTGGTTGGTGAAGTCGACGAGCAGAATCGAATTCTTCTTTACGATTCCCATCAACAAAATCAAACCGATCATGCTGAACAAATTCATCGACATCCCACCTAGCAAAAGACCGAGGAACGCGCCCGAGAAGCTGAACGGCAAAGCGACGAATACCGTAAACGGATCGATGAAGCTATTGAACTGCGAGGCGAGGACCATGTAGGCGACGATGAAGCCGAGCACCAACGCGAACAACAGACCGATGAAGCTCTTCATAAATTCTTCGGCCGAACCGCTCAAGGTAAAACGGTAACCTTCGGGCAGTTGGGCCCGTACCAAGACCTCGGCTTTGGTAAGCGATTCTTGCTGGCTGAGTTTATCGCCGACGTTCCCGAAAATGGTGATGGCGCGCTCGCGGTTTTTGCGCGAGATGCTTGAGGCCACCGTTTCCGTTTTGATATCGACCACGTCGGACAGTTGCACCAACTGGCCGCGGTTGTTGCGCACGAACAATTCTTTGATGCGGTCACCGGGTGAACGGCCGTCGTCTTCAAGCTTCACGCGGATATCGTAGCGGTGGCCTTCCTTCTCGTAGCCGCCGGCGATCGCGCCGCCCATCGTGGCGTTGACGACCGCGCCGATCGAGGTGACATCGACGCCGCGTTCGGAAGCGCGTTTTCGATTCGGCACGATGTGAATTTCGGGTGCGCCTTGCAGTAAGTCCGAATTGACGTCGGTCATGATCTTTTTCTCTTTGAGGTCGGCCATCAATTTACCGGCGGTATCGCTCAACACATTCCACTCGGGACCTTGAATCGTAAACTCAACCGGGTAGCCGTTGCCGCTCCCGCCGAAACCTTGCGTGGATGGATCTTGGACCTGCGGTTTGGATTCGGGTAATTCCTTGTTCAAGAATTCGCGGACGACTTCGATAAATTCCTGCTGCGAAAGTTCGTGCCCCTTAACCGCGTCTTTGCCGCGTTTGCCGCGCGCGTGCATGCCGATAAAGACGATCGCCGCGTTGGTTTCACCGCCCGAAAACCCGCCCGCCGCGACGAAGTAATTCTCGACTTCGCTGCGTGAGCCTAAAAATTTCTCGACCACTTTGACCCGCTCGTCGGTCATGCCGATGGCCGTGCCCGGTGGATTCGTCATTTGGATCATGAGCGTGCTTTGATCTTGCGCGGGTTGAAACTCACCCTTGAGAAACGCAACCGAGCTAAAACTCAGCAAGAAGAAAACGAGCGAGCCCCCGATGACTTTCCAACGATGTTCTAAAGACCACGCAAGACTCGAAGTGTAGCGATCGCGCAGACGAACGAACGCGGCCTCAAAACCTTTGCCCAAACGTGTCGTACGCTCGAGATCACCCTTAAAAGTGGCCGCGCGCATCGGCGTGAGGGTCAGCGCTTCGAGTAGCGAGATCATGACCGCGGCGCTCAACGTAACTCCGAATTGGAAAAGGAACCGGCCGATAATGCCTTCCATAAACGCGATCGGCAGAAAGATGGCGACGAGCGAGACCGAAGCGGCCATCGCCGCGAAGGTGATCTCGCGCGAACCGATCAGGGCGGCTTTGCGGCGGGGCAAGCCCATCTCACGGTGACGAATTATATTTTCGAGAACCATGATCGCGTCATCAACGACGATCCCGATCGCGAGACTCAAGCCTAGCAACGTAAAAATGTTTAGCGTGAAGCCCGCGAAATACAAAACGATGAAGCTGCCGAGCACCGAAGTTGGGATCGCCATCAAGACGTTGAAGGTCGATGACCACGAACCCATGAATAACCAGCAGACCAGTGACGTCAACAAGGCCGCGAGAACTAGCGTAAGCAGCAATTCGGCGACTGACTCTTCGACGAACTTGGTGCCGTCATAGTTCACGACGATGTCGGTGCCCTCGGGTAAAAGCTTTTTGACGGCGGCAATTTTCTCCTTCACCGCTTTGGCTACCGAGACCGCGTTCGCGCCACGTTGCTTAACGACGCCCAAGCCCACCGCGGGCTGCCCGTTCGTGCGCGCGAATTGCAGGATATCGACGGTGCCTTCTTCGACCTTCGCGACTTGCCCGAGCGTTACGGGATTATAGTTAGGCATCCCTCCCCGGGAGTTGATCAAAATACTTTTGAAGGCGTCGATCGACTTCGCTTCGCCGAGGGTTCGCAGAGAATATTCTTTTTTATCAAACTCGGTGCGGCCCGACGGTGGTTCGCTGTGTTCGTTTTTGATCGCGTTAACGATGTCCATGGCCGAAAGCGCGTAACGCTTCAAACCTTCATTAGGCACGGTGACCCGCAAGTTCGGTTCGAGGTAGCCGGGCATCCATAAGTTACCGACGCCAGGTACGGTCGTGATGTGATCGCGGATATCGTTCTTCACGAACACCATCAGATCCACCGGGCTCATCTTTGCCGAAGTCACCGAGATCCACATAATCGGGAACTCGGCGATGGCGATCTTCATTAACGAGATCGGCTCCATCGTGGGCGGCAGAATTTCTTGCAGTTGCGAGATTTTCGCCTGCACGTCTTGGAAAGCCGAATCGATATCGCGATTAAGATCAAACTCGATCGTGATCTCGGCCACGCCGACGCGGGATTTCGACGTGATGTTTTTTACGCCTTGAATACTGACCAAACCGTCTTCGAGCGGATCGACGACGTCGGCCTCCATGACCTGGGGTGCCGCGCCTTCGTACCTGGCCGTCAGCGCGATGATCGGAAATTCAACGTCGGGCATATCGCTGATGCCCATGCGCGAAAAACTGACGGCGCCGAAGACGATCAAACCGAACATCAACATCCACGCGAACACGGGCCGGCGAATCGACAGATCAGACAACGTCACTGTAAACTTCCTTCAAGGGAGGGCGGCAAGATCACCGCGGCGGATTCAAGTTTGATGCGGTCGAGCCGCGCGGCAAAGCGTGCTTGATCGTAAGCGCGGCGGGCGATGCCGTAATTCGTGAGCGCCAATTGCACATCGACGTTGCGGGTCAGACCGCGGCGGAATTCGCGTTGCAACGCTTGGTAATTCTTTTGCGAAAGCTCGGTCGAATTTTTGAGCGCGTTCAGCTGCCCTTCGCGCAGTTTCAAATTTTCGTGCAACGCGCGGATCTGCGATTCGGCAAAGCGGCGAAGCCGGGCGAGCTCTAACGTAGCTTCACGTTCCTTAGAGGAACTTTCGCGTGTTTCGGCCACGCGCAGTCCGCCTTCGAAGATCGGGAACGAAAGGTGCAATCCTAAATCCCAATTGATGTCGTTCACGAAACCGGGTCGTTCAAAATAGTAGTTGCCGGTTAAATCTAAACTCGGCCAGTGGGCGCCTTTAGTGAACGTCACCTGCTCTTGCGCCGCGGCCGCGCGCTCTTTCGCGCCTTTAACATCGGGCCGCTCCTCAACCCGGTCCAAGTATTTTTCGATGGCCGGCAAGGGCGAAGCTTTCTCTTCGGGATCACTTACCGGGGCTTCGGGCGGTAAACCGGTATGAAAGCTTAAATTCTGGCGAGCGGTTCGCAAATTTGCGCTCGCTAAGCTTATGTCCGACAGCACGACGGCTTCGTTGGATTGGATGGTTAACGTTTCGTAGGAGGCGCTCTCACCACGCTGGGCCCGGCCACGCAATTCCTTTACGCGTTGAACGTAAATGCCCGCCTGCTCATTTAAGTTTTTAAGATCGTGTTCAAGCGCGAGCACGTTTAGGTACGCGGTCGCGACCGTTTCGTAGAGTTCGAGCATACGTCCGACCCGGTCTTGTTTACCGGCGTTGACCAAATCTTCGCCCGCCCGCAACGCGGCCCATTCGCGCATCCCGCGAAACAACGGCTGTTTGAGGCGAAGATTCGTCGTGGTCTGGCTTTCCGGCGTGAATTCCCGCGCGATCGGATTTGACGGTAATTCTTGCCGGATGTAATCGGCTTCGAAAGAAACCGTCGGGTACGGTGCCGCTTTCGCGACGTTCAGCTTCGCCTCTGCTTGCACGACTTTCTCGCGGCTTTGGAGGACGATCTCGTTTTTTTCTAAGGCCGAGCGAAAAGCTTCGTCGAGCGTCGCGGCCGAACTTTGGAGGACGAAAAAATATATAAGTATAAACACAAAAAGATGATAGGAGATCGCCGCGCAACTAAGCAGCGTTTACGCGTTGCCTCGTCGAAAAAGTTACGATGCGCCGCCGGCCCAGGATCAGGATGGCGAAACCGGTCAGGGTGCCCGCGGTCATTATGGCGACGACCGGGATGATGGTTTCGATATCAAAAACGCCGACCAGCGAAGAGATAAGTGCGCCCAATCCCATTTGCAAAAAGCCCATCATCGCCGCCGCCCTACCCGCGCGGTCACCGAAGGGCGCGAGCGCCATCGCCGCGCCGTTCGGATTGATCAAACCGTAACATGACATAAATAAGAAAAGCATAAACACCGTGGTGTAGAGATCCGCCTGCCCTAGGAATAAACCCGTCAAGAAAACGGCGGCGACCGCAACCTGCCCGGCGTAACCCGCGGTGAGCAATTGCTCGTTCGTGAAGCGACGCAAGAGTGCAACGTTGAGTTGGCTCACGCCGATGAAGCCACCCGCGATGATCGCGAAGATCCAACCGTACGCCGTTTGGCTCGTGCCGAAGCCTTTTAAGAAAATGATGGGCGAACCGGCGATGTAGACGAACAAACCCGAAAACGCGATCGAGCCGGAAATAACGTAGGCGTAGAAGCGCGGATCTCGCAGAATCTCCCAAAAACTAACTAAGATCGGTCCCGGTCTAAGGGTCACGTTCGGATCGTCGGGATGACTTTCGGGAAGAAAGAACCAAATCCCCGCGAACAGCAGCCCGGCCATCACCGCGAGCACCACGAACACCGATTGCCATCCGAACGCGGCCGCCAGGTAACCGCCGGTGGTGGGAGCCAGCATCGGCGATGCTCCGAGAATAAGCATGAGCAAAGAAAAAACTTTCGCGCTTTCTTTTGTCGTGAAGAGATCGCGCACCATCGCCATCGCGCCGACGCCGCAACCGCAAGCGCCCAGCGCCTGCACGAGCCGCCACGCGATCAAACCCTCGGCCGTGCGCGAAAACAAACACGCGATGGATGCCGCGACGTAGAGCACGAGCCCGCAAAAGATCGGTTTCTTGCGACCGAAGCGGTCGAGCAAAGGCCCGTAGAAAAGTTGGCCCACGGATAGACCGACGAAATAACTCGATAACGAAAGCGATATGCGCGCGACGGTTGTGCCCAGATCGGCCGCCATCCCTTCGAACGCCGGCAGATACATATCGATCGAAAACGGGCTTAGCGCCGTCATTAAACCCAGGATAAGAATGGTAATCTTTTTTTGATTCATTAGAGGTTCCATATTCCTTCCGCCTTACCCCGGCGGTCAAGCGGTGCCTCTTGGCAAAAGCCCGGGAATAGATTTACGATGGCGAGATGAACCCGATCGCAAATGATTTGCGGCAACAAGGATATAGTCAGACGGCGGACTTTGTCTCTGCGGGCATGATCGCGGCTCTACGGAATGAGCTCAATGGTTTGCGTACGGCGGGGCAATTCAAACGCGCCGGCGTCGGTCCGGTGAAGGCCGTAAATGATCAAGTCAGGCACGACGAGGTATTCTGGTTTCATGATCCCGCACTAAGCGAGACGCAATGCAAATTCTTAGCACCCATCGACGAAATCAAAAACACGATTAACCGCGAATTGTTCTTGGGTCTGAGCCATCACGAGTTTCACTACGCTCACTACCCGGCCGGTGGCTTTTACGCGCGACACTGGGACAATCTGCGCGGTACGGGCAAACGCAAAATTTCTTTGGCGCTTTATTTGAATCAAGATTGGCATGAAGCCGACGGTGGGCAATTGCGCTTGTACCTGCCCGCCGGGCCGGTCGACGTCGCACCGCGAGCGGGAACTCTTATTTGTTTTCTAAGTGAAGAGATTGAGCACGAAGTTTTAGAAAGCTTCGCGCCGCGGGAGAGCGTGACCGGGTGGTTTAGAACCGCGTAGCGCCCGGCGCTTCAACGATTCGCTTGATCCGGTATGTGAGATAGATCGTGATGAGCACCGTTACCGTAAGGATGTACCCTAGCGTATCGAAATGCTCGAGCTTGCCGGTCGAAGTCTCAACGACGATGAGACCCGCGGCTAACGACGACAATCCTCCCGATACCTGCTGCAGCGAAGAATTCACCGCCATGAACGATCCCCGCTGTGCCGGCGTGGGTAAAGCGGATGTCAAAGCTTGCGAAGGAATCGTGCGCGAAAAAATGCCGACGAAGAACAAGGTTTGCACGACGATCAAAGTAGTCAACGAGCTCGGGCCCATGTGCGTGTAGATGAGAACCATGGGGATGGTGAACGCCGCGCCGAACGCAAACATGGGGAATTTACCGAAACGATCGGAGCCACGGCCGATGAGCGGGCCGATCAACATCGACATCAGACCCGTGACCAAATAGAGGATCGGTAAACTCTTAAACGGTATCTCAAGATTGTGTACGGCGTACGCCGTCCCGAACGGCATCATCATGTAGGCACCGGTCGTCAGCAACGCCGTGTTCGCGAACGCGAGCAGATAGCGCGGAGTCTTTACCGTTCCCGTTAAATGCGTGAACGGGCTTTGCACGTCTTTGATCTTTAAATGTTCGTTCACCGGTTTTAGATTATAGAAGATCAAGATGCCGACGAAAGCGCCGATCGCGACGATCATCAGGAACGGTGCGTGCCAGCCCCACAAACTTGAGAAATAAAGTCCGGCGGGAATACCTAAAATTTGGCTGGCCCCGAAAGCCGTCTGCATGAAGCCCATCACCCGGCCGCGTTGTTCGTAGGCAAATAAATCGGTGCCGATCGCCATGACGATCGATCCGATCACGCCGCCGAAGATGCCCGTGAAGATGCGCGCCGCAAGCAAAAGGTGATAATCGGGCGCCATGCCGCAAACCAAAGTGCCGAGCAAAAAACCCGTGTAGAAAAAGAGCAGCATTTTTTTGCGATCAAAGCGGTCGGCAAACCCGGCGGCGAGTAAACCCGAAGCCCCCGCCGCGAACGCGTAGGCCGACACCACTAAGCCGAACTGCGCGGGCGTGATCTTCAGCGAAGGCATCAACATCGCACCGAGCGGTGAAATGATCATAAAATCGAGAATGATCGTGAATTGCAGGAACGCCAGCATGGCGATAACGAATTTTTGGTACGGCGTGAACGCTTTTACTTCGGACATCAGAAAATTGTAATGACGAAGCCGATGAAAAGCACACACAATATGCCGAGGAGTACCAATGGAAGACGGCATTATATCGGTCCAAAACTTAAGCAAGGTGTACGCCTCGGGTTACCAAGCTTTAAAGAACGTTAACTTAAATATCCGCAAGGGTGAGATCTTCGCCCTGCTCGGCCCTAACGGCGCGGGTAAGACCACGTTGATCAGCATCATTTGCGGGATCGTCAATCCAAGTTCAGGAACGGTAAAAGCCGACGGCCACGACATTTTGAGCGATTACCGCGCGGCCCGCGGCAAGATCGGCTTGGTGCCGCAAGAACTCACCACCGACATTTTCGAAAAAGTGTACGATACGGTGAAGTTCAGCCGCGGCTTGTTCGGCAAAACGCCCAACCCTGCCCACCTTGAAAAAGTTTTGAAGGATCTCACGCTCTGGGAAAAGAAAGACAACAAAATCATGACCCTTTCGGGCGGGATGAAACGCCGGGTAATGATCGCGAAGGCCCTGTCGCACGAACCGACGATTCTTTTTCTTGATGAACCTTCGGCCGGCGTTGACGTCGAACTACGCCGGGAGATGTGGGACATGGTGCGTGCGCTCAGGGATAACGGCGTCACCATCATCCTCACCACCCACTACATTGAAGAAGCACAGGAGATGGCCGATCGCATCGGCATCATCAGCAAAGGTGAGCTCATCTTGGTCGAAAATAAAAATGACCTGATGAAAAAGCTGGGTAAAAAAACACTGTCGCTCGTGCTGCAAAACCCGCTTGAGGAAGTCCCGGCTGAACTGGCACCGTTTAAGGTCGAACTCTCGGCCGATCGCACGCAATTGACTTACAGTTTCGACTCGCAAGGCGAACAGACCGGTATCGCGGCACTGATCAAAAAGATGAATGACATCGGCATCGGTTTCAAAGATTTGAACACCAGCGAAAGCTCGCTCGAAGAAATTTTCGTTAAACTTGTCGGGGGCCGGTAATGCATTTTAATATTCACGCGGTTAAGGCGATCTACTTTTACGAACTCTCACGCTTCTTTCGTACGATCTTCCAAAGTCTTGCGTCGCCCGTCTTGTCCACGTCGCTTTACTTCATCGTCTTCGGTTCGGCGATCGGGTCCCGCATGGGCGAGATCGACAGCGTTAGTTACGGTGCCTTCATTGTCCCCGGCTTAATTATGCTGTCGATCCTGACCGAAAGTGTTTCGAACGCTTCTTTCGGAATTTACATGCCCAAGTGGTCGGGCACCATTTACGAAGTGCTCTCGGCACCGATTTCGGCCCTTGAAATCGTCGTCGGGTACGTAGGCGCGGCGGCCACCAAGTCCGTAATCTTAGGCACGGTCATCCTCTGCACCGCGCGCGTGTTCGTGAACTTCTCGGTCGCGCACCCTTTGGTTATGGTGGCGTTCCTTGTTCTGACCTCGGTCACCTTTAGTTTGTTCGGGTTCATCATCGGATTGTGGGCCGACGGCTTCGAAAAGCTCCAGGTCGTCCCGCTGATGATCATCACGCCCCTGACCTTTCTGGGCGGTAGTTTTTACTCCATCAATATGCTGCCGCCCGTTTGGCAAAAGATCACCCTCTTCAACCCGGTCGTTTACTTAATCAGCGGCTTTCGCTGGAGTTTCTACGGGATATCTGACGTCGGCGTAGTCGCCTCACTCGGGATGACGCTCGTTTTTATGTCGGGCTGCCTCGCTGTAATTTGGTGGATCTTTAAGACGGGTTACAAAATCAAGAACTAGCCGGTGACACCCCGGGATGCATTTGCTACCTCCCCACCCAGAGGTAAATGAAATGACACGAATTCTTGGTTCACTGGCTTTGGTATTGGCGTTGACCGCCTGCGCGGAAAATAAAAACAACTCGGATTTCACGGGCGAAACTTCCGCGATGAAGGGTTCAATCGTTGGTCATTGGGCCACGGTCTGTGAACCCGACGACGAGGTTTTCGTTAAAAAGGAATTGTTGTTCGATAACACTTCCGGAATGGGCAAGGCTCGTTGGTTCAAAGACAGTGAATGTAAAGGTCCCGTTCTTCGCAGTCAGGGTCCCAACACGTTTACTTACACCGTTGAGAATAAACCGAGCTTGGGACAGGCCCGCCTATTGATGAAGGTCGGTGAAATCCCTTCTCAACCGAGCGACGTCACTTTGTTCGACGACACCATGACCATCCACGTTTATGGAATCACGCTCCAGTACAACCGGGTGTCGCAATGAATCGCGCATTGATTTTAATTCTGTGGATACTTTTGCCCGCCGGCGCGGACGCGATCACCTTAGACGATTTTGTCGGTGACTGGGTGAGTGAGTGCACGAGACGTGGCGAAACCTATACGCAGGAGCATGTTAGCCTGGGCTTACTGAAGGGCTCCGCAATCGCGATGCACTATTCCAATGACAATTGTGCGGGTGAGCCGGTGAGCTCCGATGCGATTTCGAAATTCACCTACAACGTCAGTTCCAACGCCCGGGGCGAAGCTAGGTTTAGTCTCGTTTTGGAAGACGAATCGGAATCATCGGCCGAGATGACGCTCAAGAATGAAGTTATGACCATTCTTGTTAATGGTGAAGTTACGGACCGTTACTTTCGGAACCGAAGCGGGAAATCCCCGCTCTAACAGCCTTCTTCGACGTCAAATTCGGAAGTGGGAACGCGCTTCGAGCGCAGCTGCTTCCGGGCCTCGGCCGCGATGGATTCAAATTTATCGCGGATTTTCTCGAGCTCTTCCTCTTCCATTTCTTCTAAGTCCATCAGAGAGTTGTGCGCGACTTTGTCGGCGCGGATGAGTTCATCCAGTTTCAGGTGCATCGCGACCGAATCGCTGTTTTGCGAATTCTGAATTAGAAAAACCATCAAAAATGTAATGATCGTGGTGCTGGTATTAATCACCAATTGCCAGGTGTCATTGAAGCCGAAGAACGGGCCACTTACCGCCCAGACGATGATGATGAGTAAGGCCACGGTGAAAGTGCCGGGTTTACCCGCGTATTTTGCGGCGCCTTTGGCGAATCTCGAGAACCAACTTTTTTTATTCATCGTGACTTTCCCCCGCCGTAAATTCGGCTATTCTTTGTTAGTTGTTTTAGCACGGAGGTAAAGATGGAATACAGAAGATTAGGCCGCACGGGATTACAGGTTCCGGTTTTTAGCTACGGCACGGCCACGTTCGGGGGCGGCGGAGAATTTTTTAAAGCTTGGGGCGCGACCGACGTTAAAGAAGCTAAACGCCTCATCGACATCTGCATGGATTCGGGTCTGAACTTTTTCGATACCGCGAACGTTTATTCGCGTGGTCTTTCCGAAGAAATTCTTGGTCAAGCGATCGAAGGCCGCCGCGCGCAGATGTTGCTTTCGACGAAAGCCACCTTTCCCATGGGCGACGGTGCGAATGAGCGCGGCTCTTCCCGCCAGCATTTAACGGCGGCGCTTAATGCCTCACTCAAAAGATTAAAGACCGATTACGTCGACATGTACTTCATGCACGGCTGGGATGCGCACACCCCCGTCGCCGAGACCTTAGACACCCTTAACGGTTTCGTGCAATCGGGCAAAGTGCGCTACGTCGGTTGTTCGAATTTTCCTTCGTGGCATTTGATGAAGTCCCTCGCCTACGCGGATCAGCACGGACTTGCGCGCTACGCCGCTCACCAAGCGTACTACTCGCTCGTCGGCCGCGAACTCGAGTTTGAGCATATTCCGTTCGCCCTGGATCAAGGTGTCGGAACCATGGTGTGGAGCCCGCTCGCCGGCGGCGCCCTAAGCGGAAAAATCCGCCGCGACAAACCGGCGCCGAAAGATTCGCGATTGGGGCAAATCAACTTCGTAAAATACAACGACGAAACTTTGTTCAACGTGGTCGACGTTTTAGATTCTATCGGTAAAGAACGCGGCAAGACGGTGGCGCAGGTGGCGCTCAACTGGATCTTGCGCAAACCGACCATCGCCAACATCGTCGTCGGCGCACGCAACGAAGAGCAATTGAAAGCCAACCTCGGTGCCCTCGATTGGAAGCTGACGAATGAGGAAGTCGGATTGCTTGATAAGGCGAGCGCGCCGGTCATCCCCTATCCTAACTGGCACCAAAAAGATTTCCCGTCCTTGATTCCGTCGTTGCCGTCGGTGACACAATAGGCGACGTACTTCTCGTTACCGAGCACGACTTCTTGCCCGTTCTCACGGGTTTGCTGGATCACGCGCGCGTGAGCGTGGACCTGCTCGCGTTTTCGTTCGCGGTCGGTTCGGCGACGGGGCATCTGGATTTTAAGGGCGCGCCTTTTCAGATTATGCAAAAGTTGAAAGAGCTTAAGAAAAAACACGGCCGCAAGATGACCATCCGCGTGTACCTCGAAGGCGCGCGCGATACGGCCGCGCGCAATCGCGTCACCGCCGACCACTTGGCCAAAGCCGGGATCATCGTGAAGATGGGCGCGACGCACGCGAAAGGTTTTTGCGTCGATGGCCGCTACCTCCTGATCGGCTCAACCAACTTGACCGGGCAATCGATCTTTAAGAATAACGAGACCAATCTTTTGCTCGACGATAAAAAGGCAAGCGGCGAGTTCGGCAAATACTTCGAACACCTTTGGAACGGCGGTGGGCACGGCGGCGTAAAATTGCGAAAGCCGCTCTTGCCCGACGGCACGTTCAAGAAAACTTTGCTGGCGATGATCAACGGGGCCAAGAAACGGCTCGAGTTCTCGATCTACTTTTTTTCGCAAAAAGATATTGAGGCGGCCTTGATTCGTGCGCATAAGCGTGGCGTGCAAGTGACCGGCTTTATTAATCAACACCGAACCTTCGGCCTAGATGACGTACGCCGAACTCGGAAAACCATTTCGCGGTTACGCGAAGCCGGGCTGGCTGATCTTCATTTCGATCAGCCCAATATGTTTACCCACTCTAAATACATGATCAAAGACCGCGGCGAGTTGCTGCTCGGGTCAGGCAACTGGCTTGATCGCGACGTTACGGTTCATCCACAACTTTACATTCATCTGACCGACGCCGCTTTGGCTAAACGCTTAGCGAAGCATCTTGCAAAACAAATTGCCAAGCAAGCGGCCGATTGACTTCGTTTTTTCGCTTGTCTCGATCTATGCCTTGGTTCCTAATGAAGGAGTATGATCAATTTGTTATCACCAGTGAGGACACAACCATGAATATCAAACGCGCCTTTCAAGTTACCGCACACCCGAATTTAACTTCCGTCGGCTTATTACTGACCCGCGTGGTTTTAGGTTTAGCCTTCATGCTGCACGGCTGGGGCAAAATGCAGAATCCGATGGGTTGGATGGGTCCCGACGCACCCGTGCCCGGCGTACTGCAATTCTTGGCCGCGTTCTCCGAATTCGGCGGGGGACTCGCTTTGATCCTCGGTCTTTTGTTCCCGCTCGCGATGCTCGGTCTTATCATCACGATGGCCGTCGCCACCGGCATGCACATGTTCGTGATGAAGGATCCGTTCGTGGCGGCCGGTCCCGGCCAAGGTTC
The DNA here is from genome assembly GCA_947444305.1 of Pseudobdellovibrionaceae bacterium. Taxonomy (GTDB): domain Bacteria; phylum Bdellovibrionota; class Bdellovibrionia; order Bdellovibrionales; family UBA1609; genus JALHOQ01. The sequence goes on from CANEZP010000005.1 coordinate 260,061, forward strand.
GTACGAACCCGCGTTGATGTACCTGACGTTAGCGATCATGTTCTTGCTGACCGGCCCGGGCAACTACTCGGCCGACGCTAAAATTTTCGGCAACAAACGCTAAGCATGGATTCTGAAGTTTACGACTACCCTTTAAAAATTCGTGAAGGCCACTTGGATACATTTGGCCACATGAACAATGCCGTCTACCTTCAAATTTTAGAAGAGGCGCGCTGGGATGTGCTGAATAAAAACGGTTACGGCTTGGATTACATCCGCAAAACGGGTTTAGGGCCCACGATCGTCGAAGTGAACCTAAAGTTTCGCCGCGAGATCAAGGTTTTGCAAAACGTGACGATCCGTTCGCAGCTCAAGTCTTACGAGGGTAAAATCGCGATCTTTGAACAGCTCATTTTGAACGAAGCGGGCGACGTTTGTTGCGAAGCCATTTTCAAATTCGGTTTGTTCGATACCAACTCGCGCCGCCTGGTAGAGCCGACCCCTGAGTGGGCGCGGGCCATCGGCCGCCGGACCTAATCTTTGAATAAAGTTAAAAGTTATTTTCTTCCAGCCGCGCCTTAATTAAAGGCGCGGCGAGTTCGATAAAGGCGCTCACCTTCGGCATGACGAATTTTTGCGCCGGGTAGACGAAGTGCACCGGGTTCAAACCCGTGCGCCAGTCTTCGAGCACGCGCACTAATTTGCCCGACAAAGCTTCGGCCCGGCAGAAGAACGACGGCAACAACGCCACGCCGAGCCCCGCGATCGCCATCGTCTTGACCATATTCAAATCATTAATCACGACCCGCCCGGGTAGCGGGACCACCCGGGTCGCTTTGCCGTTGGTCAATTTCCATTCGGCCGTGCCTAAGTGGCTAAACTGCAGACAAGTATGATCCTTGAGCTCGTTCGGCTCACGCGGTGCTTTGTTTAATTTGAGATATTTAGGAGCGGCGAATACGGCGAAAGCGACGAGGCCGAGTTTTTTGGCGATCAGGGTCGAATCTTTGAGTTCACCCGCCCGCAACGCGAGATCGAAATTGCCGGCCAGCATGTCGATGCGCTCGTCGGAAAGCTGCACGTCGACTTTTACGCCGGAATTCACTTTCAAATAATCGGCCAAGATCGGCGGCAACAACGTCGCGCCGAGTTCGACCGGCGCCGTGATTCTTAAAACACCTTGCGGTTCACCCCGCGTAGCGATCAATTCGGTTTCGGCGGCTTCGAGTTGCTGCAAGCCTTGCACGCTGCTCCGGAAAAAGCTTTCGCCCGCCGCGGTGATGTTGAGCTGGCGGGTCGTACGCTGGATAAGGGTGACGCCCAATCGCTTCTCGAGCGCAGATATTTTCGCGCTGACGGTCGAGTTCGGCATGCCCAGTTCGCGCGCGGCCTTGGTAAAGCTCCCCGCCTGCACGACCTTTACGAAGACCGTAATTTCATTTAAATCCATAAGCCTTATTATGCATTACAATGGATAATGTTTCCATATTTATCCGTCTATTATATAGAGGCATCTTCCGATAGATTGGTTGCAACACGAAGAGCGACCGTTGGAGGTACACTATGATGCAAGTTCGAAAATCCACCGAAAGAGGCGCCGCCGATCACGGCTGGCTCAAGGCGAAACACACGTTCTCGTTCGCCAACTACTACGACCCGGCGAACATGGGCTTCCGTGACCTGCGCGTGATCAACGAAGACAGGGTTGCGGGCGGCGGCGGCTTTCCTACCCATGGCCACGCGGACATGGAGATCATCACCTACATCATCGCGGGCGAGCTGGAACACCAAGATTCGATGGGCACCAAGGCGAAGATCGTTCCCGGTGAAATGCAACACATGTCGGCGGGTACGGGCGTACGTCACTCGGAGTACAACGCTTCGAAGTCTGAACCCGTGCACCTGCTGCAGATCTGGATTCAACCCGCAAAACGTGGGGTGAAGCCGGCCTACGGACAGAAATCGTTTACCGAACAGCTCGACTCGGGAAAGCTAACATTGACCGTTTCGCAAGACGGGCGCGATGGTTCGATTCCGATCAACCAGGATGCCGACCTCTACGCCGCGCGCCCTAAGAATGGAACGCGGACGGAGTTTAAGCTTCGCGACGGGCGTTACGCCTGGGTCCAAATCGTGAAAGGTTCGGTTACGGTCAACGGGCAAGAACTTGGGCAAGGTGATGCCGTCGCCATGACCGACGAAGCCTTGATCGAGATCGTCGCAAAAGAAGACGCCGAATTTCTTCTTTTCGACCTCAATTAATTTTACGGACTTTTTACGACCGCCGGTTGTAATCTGCCTTCATGAACAAGGCATTTAATTACTGGTGGTCGTTTTGCCTCATCGCGGGCGTTTGTTTGTGCGGTACCATCCTGCAAGAATATCTTGGGTACCGCACGATCGGATTTTTATTCCTGCTCGGGGTACTGGCCGTCGGCGCTTTCAATACCCTAGGCCCGGTTTTATTTTCGGCCGCGCTAAGCACGGTGGCCTGGAATTTTCTTTTCATTCCGCCACGTTTTACGTTCGCCATATCTTCGGGCGAAGATGTTTTGCTTTGCGCAGGCTACTTCGTCGCGGCGCTGGTCACCGGCGTTCTTACCTCACGATCACGAACCCTGGAACAGATCGCCACCGACCGCGAAGAGCGAACGCTGTTTCTATACGAAGTTCTCAAAGATATATTGGAATGTTCTAAGCCGGCCGACTTCTTGGCACGCACCACCTGGCGCATTGAGGAATTGTTCGGCGGCAAATGCCACATCGTTCTCAACGGCGATAAAGTTCCGCCTGAATTTGCGGGCAGCACCGTCTTCAAGATGCGCGGCCGGGAAGAGTCGTCCGCGCGACTGCTTTATCTCGGGCCGCTTAAAGACGATCAACGTGAACTGCTCGAAGCGGTCACGCAGCAGCTCGGGCTCTCGCTTGAACGTTCGAACATGGAGCAACGTCTACGCGCGACCGAGCGCCTTGAGGTCTCCGAAAAACTTCACCAAACCTTATTCAATTCCGTCTCGCACGAATTGCGTACGCCGTTGACGGCGCTGATGGGTTTTGCCTCATCGCTGAATGAGGAGACAGCCGACAAACCCGATTTCCGTCGCGCGCTCGCGAGCGGTTTGCTCGAAGCGGGCGACCGCATGAACCGCGTCGTAGGTAATCTTCTTAACATGAGCCGCCTGTCTTCCGACGTGATGTCGATCAAGAAAGAGTGGCACGACGTTAACGACCTGATCGGCGTGGCGCTTGCGGGCTCAAAGCGCGGAACCGCGGGGCATAAGATCAAGGTCCACGCCCCGGAAGTACTCCCGCTCGTCGAGATGGACTTTCACCTCATGGAAATTGCGCTCATCAACCTTTTAGTGAACGCCGGCTCTTACTCCCCGGCAAATTCGGAGATTCAGATTTTGGTCGGCGTGACGAATAAAGATCTGCAGATCTCGGTCATCGACGAAGGCGCGGGCGTTTCGGCCGAAGCGCTGACCCGCGTCTTCGAGAAGTTTTACCGCGCACCGGGCACCCCGGCCGGCGGCACGGGCTTAGGCTTATCCATCGCGAAAAGTATCGTTGATTTGCACCACGGCTCGATCGAATGCACGAAGCACGCTACGCGCGGCGCGGTCTTCATGATCACGCTCCCGCTTGGACTGCCCCCGCGCGCGCCTAAGGAGGATCACGATGGATAGCCGTATCTTAATCAGCCGTATATTAATCATCGACGACGAAGCTTCGATCCGTTTGTTATTGAAACTAAATTTAGAAGCACGCGGCTTCACCGTCGACGAAGCCGGCACCGCGCAGGCCGGTTTAGCCAAGGCGGCCGAGCTCCATCCGCACTTGATCCTTCTCGACCTTGGCCTCCCCGACGCGAACGGTTTGGGTGTGCTCAAACAATTACGGCAGTGGACGCAAGTGCCGATCTTAATTTTAACCGTGGCCGATGCGGAACGCTCGAAAGTTGAATTGCTCGAAGCGGGCGCCGATGACTACGTGACCAAACCTTTTAGTATTCCCGAACTCACGGCCCGCATCAAAGCGGCGCTTCGCCACCGGCAAAACGACGGCGGGGCCGAATCTATTTTTGAATCGGGCGATCTGCGCATCGACTTGGCTAAACGTTCGGTTACTAAAAACGGTTCGCCGCTGAAACTTACCTCGACCGAATATGAATTATTGCGGCGCTTAGCTTTGAACGCCGGCCGCGTGGTCTCGCAGGAATTTTTGCTGACCGACATCTGGGGCAAACACGCGCTCGATCATACGCATTACTTGCGTATTTACATCGGCACTTACGTAAAAAAATCGAAACCGATCCGTCCGACCCCAAGCACATCGTCACCGAATCCGGCGTCGGCTACCGTCTTCTTTAAGGAGAAATTTTATGTTCGGCGCTTTTAAACGCGTCCTCGTCGGTCAACCGCTTAGGACCGAGATGATGCATAACCAGCGTATACCTAAGTGGAAAGCCCTCGCGGTTTTATCTTCGGACGCTTTGTCTTCGGTGGCTTACGCGACCGAGGAAGTCTTAATTCCGCTCTCGCTCTTCGCGCTGACGGCCGTTGCGTGGTCGTTGCCGATCGCCATTGCCATCGCGGTCTTGCTCGCGATCGTCACGGTTTCTTACCGGCAAACGATTGACGCTTACCCGAGCGGCGGCGGGGCCTACACCGTCGCTAAAGAAAATCTGGGCACCAACGCGGGACTCGTCGCCGCGGCCGCGCTTCTGATTGATTACGTTTTAACCGTCGCGGTGTCGGTGGCGGCGGGCGTGGCCAACTTGTCGGCGGCCGTTCCGGTAATCGCCGCGCACAACGTCGCCGCGGGCGTCTTCATCATCGGTCTGATCATGATTTTGAATCTGCGCGGCGTGCGCGAATCGGCCAGCATCTTCGCGCTGCCGACTTACTTTTTCATATTCTCTTTTCTCGTTATGATCGTGTGCGGAGCTTGGCAATTCGCGACCGGCACCGCGGTGCAAGTCGCGCCCGTCATGCACGAAACTTATCCTGCGTTACCGCTGTTTTTGTTGCTCAAAGCATTTTCGTCGGGCTGCTCGGCCCTGACCGGAATCGAAGCGATCTCGAACGGCATCCCCGTGTTCCAAGAACCCGCGCAAAAAAATGCGAAGACGACGATGCTCTGGATGTCGGGTTTGCTCGGCTTCTTCTTCCTGAGCATCACCGCGCTCGCGCACATGTACGGCATCGTGCCCCGCGAGGGCGAGACCGCCGTGTCGATGCTCGCGCAAAGTATTTTCGGGCGCAGCGGCTTCTACTATTTAGTGCAAGCGTCGACCGCCCTGATCTTGTTGTTGGCCGCGAACACCAGTTACGCCGACTTTCCCCGTTTGGCTTCGCTACTTTCGAAAGACGGCTTCTTACCCCGGCAGCTCGGAAGCCTGGGCGATCGCTTAGTTTTCTCGAACGGAATTCTGGGCCTAAGCCTCTCGGCCATCATGCTCGTCATCGTTTTTCAGGGAGACACGCACCAACTCATTCCGCTTTACGCCGTCGGTGTTTTCTTGTCTTTTACGCTTTCGCAATCGGGCATGATCATGCACCACTTGCGCACCAAACATCCCGGCTGGCAAAAAGGTTTGGCTTTTAATCTGGCCGGCGCATTGACCACCGCCGTGGTGTTGACCGTCATCGCGATTACCAAGTTTGCGCACGGTGCTTGGATGGTCATCGTGCTGATTCCGCTTTTGGTTATGTTGTTCCGCCAAATTCGTGCGCATTACGTTTTCACCGCCAAAAAACTTTTTACGGCGACTTTGCGCGAGCGCCGGCCCGTCGGCAAAGTGAAACACACGGCCATCGTGCCGGTCTCGGGCATTCATCCCGGTGTGCTCGATGCGGTTCGCTACGCACTCTCCATCGCCAGCGATGCCCGCGCGTGTTGCGTGAACTTGAACCCCGCGGCCACCGCTAAGCTTGTCGAACAATGGCATAAACTTATGCCCGACGTACCGCTTGTGATTCTGGAGTCGCCGTACCGTTCGTTGATCCGCGCAATCGTTGAATACATCAAGCAAGTCGAGGCGGAGGACGACGACGATCTCGTCACCGTCATCATCCCCGAGTTCTTAACCGAGCGTTGGTATCACAAGTTTTTGCACAACCAATCGGCTATTTTACTCTACGCGGCCCTGCGCTCGCAGCGCGGGATCGTCGTCACCAGTGTGAGGTATCATTTATGAGACTGCTGTTGTTCGCACTTATCTTTGCCGCTGAGGCGCACGCCGATCCTTTCTCGTTCGCAGACTTCACCTGGTTGAACGGCGCGAGCCGTCAGCGGGAGCCGATCATCAAGACGCCGTACTTCACCGGTCAATTCCTCGCCGACGTGAACTACGTTTACGATTTTGCGACGCCCAAGGATCACACGCTGGTCGGTTCGACCTCCGCGGGCCGCACGAACGAATTCCAGCTGCAGCAGCTCGGGATCGGCGGAGATTTCAATTACAAAAATACGCGTGGGCGTTTGATGACCCAGTTCGGAATGTACTCGGTGATGACGCCAAGAAACGACGCCTCGACCGCGCGTGGGCAATGGCAACTTAACGATGCCTATCGCTATTTGTCGGAGGCCTACGCCGGCTACCATTGGGACAAGTGGAGCGGCATTAACCTCGACGCCGGCATCTTCATGTCCTACGTCGGTTTGTTCAGTTACTACAATTCCGAAAACTGGGCCTACCAAGCTTCGTACACTTCGGCGAACACGCCATGGTTTTTCAACGGTCTTCGCTTGCAGATGCACCCCGACGATCACTTGAAGATCGAACTATGGCTGATCAACGGCTGGCAATCGTACGCGATGTATAATGAAATGCCCGGTCTCGGTTACCAAGTGTTATACCGGCCCGACGGCGAAAATTCTTTTTTGTCCAACGGTTATTGGGGCGCCGACACCTTAAAGAATCCAGGCCGCGACCGTTACCACATCGACAACAGTATCTCGCACAAGTATTGGGACTTGCCGGCCTCGGCGATCAGCAAGGCCGCCTTCTCTTTCACTTTTGATCTCGGATGCGAAGACGGCGGCGGCGTAAACTGCGGCAATCAGTATTTTTTAAGCGCGATGCTCTACAACCGGGTTTGGTTTTCCGACAATCATTTCGCCGTTACGTTAGGCGGCGGCGCGATGAACAATCCCGGCCGCTACCTTGCGTTGCTCCCGCCGGTGAACACGGGCGCGGGCGAAGCTTCGGCCACGAACAATTCGTGCGCCAATTGCTTCACGCAAAATCCCGGCGACTCATTTCACGCTTGGGATTACACCGCGACTTTCGATTACATGCCGAACGATTTGCTGACCTACCGGATTGAGTTCAATCACCGCGAGGCGAACGTGCCCTACTTCGGCGGCCCGGGCGGCATCAGCGACACGACGCCTGATCTCGTCAAAACGAATGACCGCATTAACTTGGCGATGATGGTGCGGTTCTAGTTTCAAGCGCGGCTAATAAATCGAAGGTTTGTAAGACCAAATCTTGTTCGTGATCCACGTGGGCGTTAACTTCGAGATCACGCGCGAGATTTTGCGAATCCGCAAATAACTCTTCATGCCCCACGGATAGTGCGAGAGCAAAATTTCTTGATCGAGATGATTGAAGAAGTAGTCGAGCACGACCGCCAGGATGATGATGTCGTCCAAAATCCCGATCACCGGAATCCAATCGGGAATAATATCAAACGGTGAAAGAATGAGCGCGATCAACACGAGCAGGATTCGCTTATCCTTCTCCGGAATCCGCGCATCCCCGGCCACATTCTGCACAAACTGAATCAGTTCTTTAATCTTTTTCATGCACTTATTCTACCCGGCGAAACTACACCTGGCGAGCGTCCGGTGGGCCCGCCCGGGCACTACCCACTTTGCCGGTTCGCGTTTTCGATCCGGTATCTCGGTCGCCATTTCTTGGCCATCGTTAGACTCGATGGTCTCATTCTGCCCTACGCGTACTATGTCCAAAATCGGACATAGTACGCGTAGGGGATGTTCAACGTGGCGACGGTATGTTCAACGCAGGGTTATGGGTGCTTAACGAGAACTGGCGTCTAATAAGCATTCGAGTTTGACGCTGTCGCCGCAGACTTGGCCCATGATCTTGCGGTGGAAAATGTCGATCGGATGTTGGCTCGCTTGCGCGACGGCCCAGGTTTTCTTTAAGTCTCCGGAGCGTACGTAATAAATCAGGTAATCGCCGTCGGTGGCCTTTTCGAGAAATACGGATTCAACGTCCATACCTTCGTTACGCAGTAACTTCTTAAGCTCGGGCATTTCATCGTTTAGCCGTTTAGACCAATCGCGGACCAAAGGATCCGCGCCGGGATTTAATTTGATTCGGTAACAGGCGACTTCCATGCGCTCGAGCCCCGGTCATTAACCTTTGAGTTTGTAGGCTTTTTGGACCGCGGCGCGGTTGCCGATGCGTTCGAACCACGTTTTTACGTTCGGGAAATCGTTAAGATCTTGGCCGTGCATTTTGTAAGGCACGATCCAAGGATAGATGGCCATGTCGGCGATGGAGTATTCACCGGCGACGTAGTTGCGGCCTTCTAATTGTTTATTCAAAACACCGTACAGGCGCGCGGTTTCTTTCACGTAGCGGTCGATGGCGTACGGAATTTTCTCCGGCGCCGCAGAATTGAAATGATGATTCTGCCCGGCCATCGGACCCAGCCCGCCGACTTGCCAAAACAACCATTCGGAAACCGAGGCTTTGCCTTCGGCATCTTGCGGAACGTAACGGCCCGTTTTTTCGGCCAGGTACCAAAGGATCGCGCCCGACTCGAAAATCGAAATCGGTTTGCCTTTACCGTAGTTGGGCTCATTGTCGACGATCGCGGGAATTTTATTGTTCGGCGAGATCTTCAAAAAGTCGGGTGCGAACTGCTCGCCCTTACTAATGTCGACGGGGCGGATTTTATAGCGCTGCTCCGACTCTTCAAGCATGATCGCGATCTTGTATCCATTCGGCGTTGTCCAAAAATAAAAATCAATCATGCAGACAAGCTATCACCCAATCCAGCCCACCGCAATTGCGCCCAGCGTGAGAGAGGAAACCGCGAGCCACAGCGCCGCGCCCTGCATGAACGGGCGGAAACCGACGGCGCGCAAAGTCGCCCGCGTCAGGCCTGTCCCGATCAAAAACAAAGTCAGGACCATCGCTCGTTTCGCGAGCATTTCGATTACGTGCCCCGCCGGTTGCAGCGAAGGCACCCAGGTCATCAACGCGGCCGCGAGCACAAAACCTAAAATGAACCAGGGTTTTTTGAAGCCGCCCGCCGGAGCATCTGCACTATTGTCGCGTGAGCGAACGTACCCGATGATCAACGCCATCGGAATAATCCACAAAGCGCGCGCCAGCTTGATCGTCGTCGCGATCTCGACCGCGTGGGGGCCGAATTGTAAAGCCGAGCCGACCACCGAGCTGGTGTCATGAATCGCGAGCGCACTCCACAACCCGAACTGCTGTTCGGTCAAAGCGAAGTGATGACCCAATGGTGGGAAGATCATAAGCGCTAATGCGTTCAACAAGAATACGGTGCCGAGCGCGACAGTGATGTCGTGGCTCTTCGCGCGGATGACGGCCGAGACCGCCGCGATGGCGCTGCCGCCGCAAATCGCCGTTCCGCAGATGATCAGCAACGAAACATCACGCTGTATTTCGAACAGCTTGCCTAACAGCAATCCGATCGCGAAGGTCGCGGTAATGCCGGCGATCGTGTAACCCAGTCCCTCGAACCCGACCTGCGCGAGCACGATTAAATTCATGCCGAAGCCGAGACCGACGATCGATATCGCCATCAACCGCGGAGTGAGTTTCTTAATTTTATCTTGGTAAGGATTGCCTAGCAGAAGGGCAACGGCCACGCCCATGATCAGAGCCAGCGGTGAAGGCAGGCCCGGCCATAAGCAGAGCGCGCCCAACAAGGGGATGAGGACGAAATTTAAATATTTCATCCCCCGACTATCTTAGACTTCTAGTTGATATTCAAGTGGCCGCGTTTGCCGACTTCGGCGGGCTCGGCTTTTTTGCCGGTCAACATCGCTTTAGCGAAACCGACCATTTGCACGACTTTAGAATCGGGACTTTCCCAGTAATCGGCGCTCTCGACCATAACTTTGATTAAACAAAGATCCGGATCTTCGAGGCCTTTGGGAAACCAGGCTTTAAGGATCGGGTTCCACAATTCTTCGGCCTTCGCTTTATCGATGACCATTTCGGCTTGGCCACTTGCCGAGATGTAAGAATTTTTCTTAGGTTCGGCGAAGGCGAGATTCACGCGCGGTTGCTCGTTGATGTCGGAGATGACGCTGGTGGATTTATTGGCAAAAAACCAGAGCGTTCCTTCAAACTCGTGCTCTTGCAGGGTCATGGGGCGGCTGCGGAGTGAGCCGTCTTGCGTGCTTTCGGTAGTGAGCATCGCGAATTTGATTTCTTTAATGAGCTTCGAAAATTCTTGAACGTCGTTCGTTTCGTTTTTTTGCATATTGCCTCCAGGACGTCAGGCATTGCACGAATCAGACCCGCCGTGCCTCCGAACGTAGGCCCGCTCAGACCGGGTTTGCGGCATTTTTGAACATGGTGTAAAGGATGGGGATGACTCAAGGACTCGTTGTACTTTTAGCCAGTGCCATCGCCGTCATCGCGGCGAATCTTTATTACGCTCAACCGCTCATCACGCTGATTAGCGCTTCGCTCGGCATGCCCCCCGAAGCCGCCGGTCTCGTCGTGACCCTCACCCAAATGGGCTACGGGATGGGCGTTTTGTTCATCGTTCCGTTGGGCGATATCGTTGAAACGCGTCGGCTTTTATTGAGCGCGATGGTGCTCGCGATTTTCGGGTTGATGGGCTTAGCGTTCGTTACGCACATGGTTCCTTATTTTATCGCGGCCTTCGCGACCGGTCTCGGAACTTCGGCGGTGCAAATTATCATGCCTTACGGCGCGCACTTCGCTTCGAATGAACAGCGTGGCCAAGTGATCGGCAGCATGACGAGCGGTCTGATGATCGGGATTATGCTTTCGCGCCCGGTGGCGAGTCTGATCAGCGAGTGGTTGGGCTGGCACGCCGTCTTTATCGTCGCCGCCGCGATGATGACGATCATCGCGATTATCTTGTACCGGGTTTTGCCGCCGCGCCATCCGGTGAACAAAGATTTGCGCTACGGAAAATTATTAAAGTCGATGGCCACTTTGTTCGCCACCGTTACCGTCTTGCGCCGGCGCGCGATCTACCAAGGTTTTTTGTTCGGGGCATTTTGTTTATTCTGGACGACCAGCCCGATGCTTTTGCTCGGCCCGGACTTTCACCTCTCGCAAGTCGCGGTCGCCGTTTTCGCGTTAGTCGGAGTTTCGGGCGCGGTGTCGGCCCCTTACGCGGGTAAAGCCGCCGACCGCGGTCACAGTCGCATGGCCACGATGATCGCCATGATCGGTTGCATGCTTGCGTTCTTGCTCAATTTTATTTTTGCACCCGGTTCGGTAGCGTCCTTAGTTGCGCTCGTCATTACCGCGATTGCGCTCGACGCCGGCATTACCGCGAACTTAGTTTTGGGCCAACGTGCGATCTTCGCGTTGGATGCAGGTCTTCGTAGCCGGTTGAACGGTTTGTACATCGCGACGATCTTTATCGGGGGCGCGAGTGGTTCGGCTTTGGGAGCGTGGGCCTACGCGCACGGCGGCTGGTGGCTTACCTCGTGGGTCGGTTTCGCGATGCCCGCCGCGGCCTTGCTGTTTTTCCTTACGGAAAGGCGCGATGGAAATTCTTGAGCGCCCCGGCGATCACCAATTTACTTACGAATATTCTCAGCCGGCCGAATACCGGTTTTGCCAAGACTCGGTCATCTTCCCAAAATTGGTTTCACAGATCGCGGAAGTTTCGTCCGAAACTCGCGTGCTTGACCTCTGCGCCGGTTGCGGCGTCATCGGCTTCGAACTTAATTTTTATTTGCCTGAGTTAGTGTTCGTCGACGCGGTCGAAGTGCAAGAGTGCTTCCGCCCCCACTTCGAAGAGAACTGCCGCATCACCAAACGTGCGTACAACTTCTTGCGCATGAATTACGCCGATATGCTCACGCCCGAATTTGAAAATCGTTACGACTTGATCGTCGCGAACCCGCCCTACTTTTACGAAGGCGAGGGTAAGCCCAGTCCGTTCGAGGTCAAAAACCGCGCGCGCTTTTTCGTCGACTCGGACTTCGCGGTTTTGATCCGCGCGATCGTGCACTCGCTTAAACCCGGCGCCGAAGCTTTTATTCTCGCGAAGGCGGGCAACATCCACGGCCGAAATTCCATGTCGGAAATTTTAAAGATTACCGCGGCCCGCGCCGTGGTCAACGTCGTCGCGAATATCCGCGGGACCAACGTCATCCACCTCGTGAAGGGCCGTAAATGAAACGAGTTTTTTCGTTATTGTTAAACGTGAGTTTTGCTTTATTCGCGCACGTGCCCGGTTTCGCCGCCCCTGTTGCGACGGCCGGCGTGACGGTAAAATTCAACAAGGCCGATCTTAAACCCAGTTGCGCGCCTAACGACGCCACCGCGACCGCGCTCAATTTGCGAAAGGACAAGGGTGACTTTCCGCATTTCAACGTCACCGGCTGGAACACCGAATTTGTCGGGCAAACTCCGGGCACGTACCTCATCACCGAAGGCGGCAAGGATCACTACGCCACCTATTGTCCCGCCGACGGCGTCTGCGAGCCCGTCAAAAAACTAAACGTGAAAATCAAGATGGATAAAAGCGGCAAAGGCACCGCCGAATTTGAATTCACCACGAAGAGCGGGTTAAGCGCGGCCGGCACCCTACCCGTACGTTTCGCCGTCGGTGAAAGCGTCGCCTGCGGCTAGTCGGTCAACGAATCCAGACTAATGAGTAGAGTGAAGGGATCTGCCCGCGCGAAAACCAAATCGCGCCGGTTTTCTTATCGCAGCGGCCTTTAAAAGATTTTTTCATCTCGAAGCATTCTGCCCCGAAGTGATCGCGTAAACGATAATGACAAACGCCGCCGATCTTTTTACGCGCAATGATCGTGGCGGCGTGATCGGTGTACTTCTCGTCGACGGCGTAAATATCCGAAGAATCCCACCCGACCGAAACGATTTTTCCGGCATCGAGCAGCTCGTCCAATTTACCGAACAACTTCGCATGCGCCACGGCGGGGTCGATCTTTCGTTTCTCGACGTCGCGGTAGTAGTCCTCGACGGTCGGCGATGTTTCAAAGGCGTCGGCTACCACGGGACGAGCGGGCCTGATCCGCCGCCCGCATTTTTGATCCACGTAACACTGGAAGAGGCGCGCAAGGTCCTGCGCCGCCGGGTCATCGATGGAGCCGATGCGTGAACTCTCCGCACGGCTCTTCTCGAGGCACTTTGCCGACGCTTTCTCATCCCGCGCAAGACGGGCGACTTCCCGCATGTGAGCGGTAAACTCTAGCGGCCCACCGGGCAAATCGGCCTCCGCGCAAAAACCTTTCAAGTCGCTGAGCAAAATCGCGTCTTGATCGTTGCCGCCCACGTTGTACAAACCATTCTCGCTAAGAATAATGCCGGGCGCGTAGTTTCCCGGCTCATCGCGCCGCCAACGCTCAATTTTTTGCACCCTTTCGGGCGCGCCGCGAACCTGACTAAGATCGTAGAGAATGTAGGACGTCGCAAGATCCACGGCCGAGATTCGCGTCTTCAAATGCTGAGTTAACAAATCCGCGGCGGTGTGTGCGTAACACCAACCCGTTTGGCCTTGATCCCGCTGAGCGCCGACCTCTTTGGAGTAGTCCACCTCGCGGCAATCCTCACGGACCGTTTCCGCTGAAGCTACGGACATCCCGCACGCGATCGCGACACTCATCACAAGGCGGACTCCCACTAAAAGCGTGCGAGCGAACAATTCCCCCAAACTTCGCAAATCGATTCCCCCCGGAATTACTGAAGCAAAAAAATCGTAGTGTTATGTCCGCGCCTTGTCCCGCACAATCTGAGGCCGGGGCCGCATCGAATCATCCGGTCGCTTGTTCACTCAGACTAAACTCAAGTTGGTGAACCAAATCATGATGAAACGAACAAAGCGTGGTGAGGTTGGACGGTTTATTACTCCCACCGCGCGCCACCTCGACGATATGGTGAATCTGAATCCATTGATCCGAGTTACATCTGAACCCGGCTGCGTCGGTTGAGGTACACTTCCCTTGATCCCGCGCGAACACCGCGTGCTTTTGCGCGGCCGTTAGCGGCACACGCTCAAAAATTCTGTGCGCACAGAAATTATCGAAACCAGATTCAGCCGACTGATTCATAACCGATTCCGTCCCGACCGAGTCCATCACGGCTGAATTCATCATGGCTGAACTCACGGTCGTCGACGCTTGAACGGCGGTCTTTCTCTTCTGCGCTCGCTCGGCCTTTTGCACGGGATCGTGCCGCCGAAGGTATTCATCCAAGCTGGCCTCCAAAGCAAAACCGATCCCCGCCGGACAATTCTTCTGCGCACGCAAAGCTTGCATCCTTTTCATCTTATCTAAGAAATGAGCCGACACCGTGACCGTCAACTCAACACATTCCGCGGAGTGAATCTTTGTACGCTCGGCTTTGTGCCTAGGATTACGCCGGCCAAGCTCAAGATCCAACTCACGGCTCGAATGATTCTGAGCAAATTGAATGAGTTCGCCCGCATTTTCAGGGTTTATAGTCGACATCAAACGGCTCAAAACAAAAACCGATAGATCAGATTCAATCAGCGCCGGAATCTCAATCGCCCGCCGCGCCACCGCGATAAACATGTAGGCCACCGGCGGCGTAAAACCGAGAACATCCACCGCGTAGGCGTGCAGACTTCTTTTATTCAGAGCGCGAGGTAAGCGCGTGCGTTCCGCATCTTGCAAGATCGCGATGAAATCTAATTCAAAATTATGAAACTTCACCCGTGCTTCTAAAGCTCGCGCATGAATCCGTTTCTGTTCTGCGTTCATGTTTACCTCCGAAGTTGCTTGAAGGTAACACGGGTTTTTTAGAAGCATTTTTATTGAATGCTCATCTCGTATACCAATGCCGTTTTATTCATCAGCGTTCGCCCTACATGCGGCGCGTATTATCTAGTTCTCTTTTCAAATTGAATTTTTCCGATCGCAGCAGTCGTAGTCGCTGGTAGAGGGCCGAAAAACTCGTCAAACCTGTTTTGTTTTTGGGTAAATAAGTTAGGAATTTCTGTGCGCACAGAATTTGGCTTCGAGGGCCTCATCTTCTTGGTGCGGGGATGATCCGTCCTTGAGAGTGGCTTCTTGCGGCCGTCCGCGGCCGCAAGACTTGGATATTTGGGAGAGTTATTTTTTTGGGGGAGGAGGATTTAGAGAAGACAGAGATAGCTCGAATGGATGGAGATAATTTTGAGTATTCGTTCGAATGGTGGCTTTGAGATTTTTATTTTTCCGACTCGAAAAAAATCGGATTTAAAATTCAATCCTCTCCGCCCGGAAGGCGGAGAGGCGCCACTCGCACGGATGGAAAATCGTCGCACCATGCGGATGAGGGATCAAAGTTGGATTGTCGTGTTGAAGCTAAGTAGGTCAGGAAACTCTGAAGAGCGCCGGCTCCCCCAATGGGAACCGGCGTCTGATGAAACTAACTATTTCGAGCAGAACGGTAGATCGGGCATGATCGCGCAGATGCTTTCGCACATGGCGGCGTCGCCGATCGGGCAAGCGCCGGGGGCAGGGCCACCGGAAGAAGTTGCGCCGACGTTGTAGTCCAAGGACGAAACGGTAACGCCGTTTGCGTCGGTGGCCGAAACGGTGGCGACACCTTTGGTCAGACCTTTAGCTAAACCCGTCTTGTCGACCGACAAGACGGCCGCGTTCGACGAAGTGTAGGTAAAGGGTCCGGTGCCGTTCATCATTGCGATGTTGATGGTCGCTTGTTCGGCGATGGTGGCGGCCGCGGGTACTAACCACGGTTTTTTGCCTAACAAAGCGTCGACGGCGTTGAAAGCATCAACGCGGCAGTTACAAGCGGTCTCGATCGAAACTTTCACGCCGGTCGTTTGCAACAAGGCGCGGATCTGTTTACCGGTCAAAGTCATGTCTTGCGACTTCAAGAAACCGACGAGGCCGGCCACTAAGGGCGTAGCCATCGAAGTTCCCGAAAGGTTGCCGTACTTATCGCCGGGCAAGGTGGACATGATGTTTTCACCGGGCGAAGCGACGTGGACCATCGCTTTACCGTAGTTCGACCATTGCGGCTTGGTATCGCTTTCGCCGGAAGCTGCGACCGAGATCATGTTTTCTGAGTTTACGTTCGCGGGGAAAACATCTTTCGAATCGTTGTTCGCGCCGTCGTTGGCGGCGGCGGCGACGAAGATCAAACCTTTTGCATCGGCGCGTTCAACGGCTTCGATCAAAGGTTGAGCTTGCGCGCGGGGAACCGAAGCGCCCCAGCTAGCCGAGATAACCGAAACGCCGTGTTCGATGGCGTAGTCGATCGCTTTGATCCCGTTGTTCAAATCTCCGCTGCCGTTTTTGTCCAAGAAGCGAATCGGCATCATGGCAAGGCCCGGGCCCATGCCGACGATTCCGTCGTTGATCAAACCGGTTGCGCCGACCGCGCCCGCGCAGTGCGTGCCGTGACCGGGGTTATTTGAAGACGTTTCGTCCATCGGATCGTTGTCGTTGCCGGCGAAGTCGAAGCCGGGAAGCATGTTGGGCGCCAAAGATTGGTGGCGGTAATCGATGCCGGTATCGATGACGGCGACGATGACGCTGCTCTTGCCTTTGTTCGAAGCGCGGGTCCAAGCTTTTTCGGCTTGAACTTTCGCCATCGACCATTGGTTGCGAAGTGCCGTCGCGCTAACCGGCGTGCGGAAAGCTTCGATTTTGAAGTTGGGCGTAATCCAAGCAATATTAGGATTAGCGGCCAGGGCCGCGAGCGTGTCGACTTCCGCCGACTTGTTGATCTTGACCTTCACGAACTGTCCCGGAGCATGGCGATCCATCACCTGCATCGTGTTCATGCGGATGCGCGCGGATTCCAAGATGGAACTCAGGCCTTCGGCATTTTTGTATTTTACCAGAAATTCCCCGGCGAACGCGCCCGTGGATGCCATAGTGATGGCAACTAACGCTGAAACAGCGCTGAATACTTTAGTCATAGCGACCTCCCTGTCGTACCCAAAATGATATGCCGGAACGCCAAAGAAACAATCTTAATATAATGTCACAGATTCTGGTTTTTTCCGGCGAGCCGCTTTATAGTCGCCCCATGCTTAAGAAATCCCTATTTGCCTTCGTCGTTCTGATTATACTTGCCTACGCGGCCTTTTTCTTCGCTTCAAGGATGTCACGGATGGTGAAAGTCTCACGCACCTTTAACGCTCCCATAGAAAGAGTTTGGTCGAACTGGAACGATCCGGAGACGATCAAACGCTGGTGGGGCCCCAAAGGTTACTCGGCCCCGGTCATTCAAAATGATATTCGCGTCGGCGGTGCTTTCTTGTTCTCGATGAAGTCACCTTCGGGCGAGGTTCATTACAACACCGGCACTTATACCGATATCGCACTCAACAAAAAGATCGTCTCGAAAATGTCCTTCGCCGACGAAACCGGTAAAGCAATTCCCGCGAGTGAGATCGGCTTGCCCGGCGAATGGCCCGATTACGTTGAAGTCCTCGTTGAGTTTGAAGACCTTAAAGGTCAAAAGACGACGATCACCGTGACCGAAACGGGAATTCCGCTCATCATGTCGGTCTTCGCGAAGATGGGCTGGGAGCAGCAGTTCGATAAGTTTGAAGATGTCATAAAGTGAGATTCTTTAGCCGGCGTTAACGACCGGCTTAAATGAGCAAAAAACCATCTACAAACCATTCTCGGTTCACCTTACAGGTTTATCGTAAGGCATACCTGAGGAGGTAATATGAAAAACGCACTTTTGATCGCCGCCTTGATTTTAGGTTCCACCGCTATGGCCGAAGGAACGGCTCCCGCCGCACCTGCCGCTCCCGCTCACGGATCCCACGCCGCCCCCGCCACAGCACCCGCTTCCGCAACTCCCGCTGCACCCGCAACCGTCGGCAAGATGAATAAGCACGACGCCAAAAAAGAATGCCTGAAAGAGAACAAAGAACTTAAAGGCGCTAAACTCGCCGATTGCGTAAAAGCCAAAGGCGTCTAGTTCGCCGTCCTTAACGTCACGGCGGCGGGCCATGTCTGGACCGCCGTGATTTTTCCCGTAGACTCTTTGTCATGCAATTGCTGTTGATCGAAGATGACCCACGCCTCTCCGAATACTTGACCGAGGCGCTCGGCCGCGAAGGCTACGTCATCGACCTTTGCGCATCCGTCGAGGAAGCCCGCGCGCACATGGCTTCGCAATTAGGCGAATCGCCCGCCGTCATTATCTTAGACCGCATGCTCGGCCGCAACGACGGCGCCACTATCATCCCTTCGCTCAAAAGCCGCTATCCCGGCGCGGGTATCTTAGTTCTATCATCGCTCGATATGCCTTCCGAAAAAGCGCGTCTCATCGACAGCGGTGCCGACGAATACTTAGGCAAACCCTTCTCGCTCGACGAATTGTCGGCGCGATTGCGCTTAGTCGCGCGGCGTGCAGGCTTAAACGAAAGCACGCAAAACACCGCGATGCGGGCGCTCGGCAATCTAAGCCTTGATCTGAAAATTCAAAACGCCGCCGTCGGCCCGGTGAAGCTCGACCTCACCCGCAAAGAATTTCAGTTGTTGAGCTTGCTCATGGACAGCCCCGGCCGCGTCTTCAATCGCTTCCAAATCTTAGACCGCGTTTGGGAAGTTGAGCGCACGACCGAATCCAACGTCGTCGAGACCGCGATCAAAAATTTGCGCCGTAAACTTGAGGAAGCCAAAAGCACCGCCCGCATCGAAAGTAAGCGTAACGTGGGATACTGGATTGAGGCGTAGATTTTTCTTCATCATTTTCGCGTGCCTGGCCGGGACGATCCTGATCGTCTCGACGCTGCAGCAAATCTATTTCGCGGGTGAGCGAATCCGGTTGGCCGACCAGCGCCTCGAAACTATTTCGTCGAGTTTGATCGCCTCGGGCCTCTCGCTCGACCTGATCCAAAATTTGGAATCCACCGACGACTTGGTCAACGACCTGCTCGGCGAAGAAAAAGCTGACATGTTGATCAACATCTACGCGCTCGACGGCGAGTTGCTCGCGCAAAACTACACCGCTTCGACTTTCTCGCTGGATTTTAACCGCGTCGACCGCTGGCAATCGGTCATGGTGGACGGGCGCGAGGTGCGTTTGCTAAATTTGCCGCAAGCGAATCTCGTTCTTCAAGTCGGCGCCTTCCTCGAACCCGGGGATAATCGCTGGGGCAACTTCTTCAACAAAAGATTTTTTGTCTTCGTGGGTTTGATCTCGGCCCTGCTTTTAACCGCGGCC